>NZ_NBYR01000013.1:0-173357 GCF_002119345.1 Halomonas sp. CSM-2
GTCGAGGATGATCTGCCGTGCCYTGTGAATCACGAGAGCCGCACCGTGCTACAAGAGTTGGTGCACCGTGCGGCTCTCGTGATTCACARGGCACGGCAGATCATCCTCGACTTCGGGCAGGATATCGGGCGCATGACGGTGCTCAAGACGCTGCGGAGCCGACTGCGTTATCCACGAGGGACGCCATGCTGACCGTCAATCGGCGACACTCTATCCACAAGCAGTTCCAAGCGACACGCGATCGCCAGATATGTCGTGCCTGGCGGGTGGAAAGGCATGACAAAACGGGCCGTCAGCACCGATCAGCACGGTGGGTTTTGGCAATAACGGGCTTGCGAAAGCCAACTTGCACGGGGCGAATGATCAAAAAGTGCTCGCTGGCGGTGATAGGGAAAGTGTCGGCGCCGGCTTCACGGATTCAGGATATAGTGCATCATGGAAGATTAGCACTCATATGATCGGTCATGCTACTGATCGGGGGGGAGCTGAAACTCTATTAATCCGGGTAATAGAAAAGGTAATGCACAGTGATTAACACCAAAATTTACAAGGCGGTTTACGAACTGGCGGAAAAGCTGATGAAGGCTGCCGCCAAGGATGACAGAGAAACATTTGATGCGCTGTATGCCGAGTTGCAGGCAATCTGCATCGATAACGAGAACACCGATAAAGACCACCCGGAACAATGGGAAACCCTGGCGGATTTTACCGAAGAGCTGGAAGACGCGCTTGCGGGATACGAAAAAGCTCTGGAAAAAGCCAACGCCATTGATTCCAACGACCATTGCGCTTCCATTGGTTTTTCCATGGCGATGTTGCAAGCTGAGGCAGGCCAGACCGACGCAGCTATCGCCAGTTTACGACAGGCAGAAATCAGCGCGCAGGGCATTGAAGATGACGAGCTGAAAGCCGACATCGATGAACTGCTTGAGAAACTAACTACCGGCCAGGAACCCCATTTTGACCAATAACGATATTTTTCGCCGCATCCGCTACACCTTCGATTTAAAAGACAGCACCATTGTGGATATCTTCGCGCTGGCAGAAGTGCCCGTTACCCAGCCGCAGGTGACGGCCTGGCTGAAAAAGGATGACGACGATGCCTTTGTCACGATGAGGAACAAGGAGCTGGCGGCGTTCTTGAACGGGTTTATCAGCTTCAAGCGTGGCAAGCGCGAAGGCCCGCAACCCGAGCTAGAAGCGCAACTGAACAATAATATGGTGTTCCAGAAACTGCGCATTGCGCTGAACATGAAAGCGGATGATGTGCTGGACGTTTTTGAGTTGGTCGGACTGCCGTTGAGCCACCATGAACTCAGCGCCTTTTTCCGCAAGCCAAGCCACAAGAATTACCGTGAATGCAAGGACCAGATGCTGCGCAATTTCCTGCTCGGCATTCAGCGCCAGTTACGGCCAGCCCAGGAAGGCTCAGGCTCAAACGCCTGAAGGGCAGGTGGCGCGGAGAGCCAGCCCAGGCACTGGGCTTTGTTCCACTTCGTCACGATAGCTTGTGCTTTCAGGCCTATCCTTGCGGGAGGACTTGTGGGAGGAATAAGTGAGACAACGCATGATGATTGCCGTTATGGGGGCGTTGCTGGCGATGTCGACAGGTGCAAACGCGAACAGCCTTGATTTTGAAGCGCTGGCCTCTGCGCAAGCATCACGCCCGCTGCCCGCGCTGCAAACGTATGAAGCGCGGGACGGAACATCGCTCGCGTATCGCCACTATCCAAGTGACGCTCGTACTGCACTGATCCTCGTGCATGGCTCTGGAACCGACAGCAGGTACCTGGCAACGCTCGCTCATGAATTAGCCGCGTCAGGTGCTGCCAGTGTTTACACGCCGGATGTGCGCGGGCATGGTCCTTCGCCGGTGCGCCGTGGCGATATCGACTACATTGAGCAGCTTGAAGGTGACCTGGCGGACCTCATTGCCCATATCAAAGACACCAACACCGATGTCTCAAGGGTGGTCGTTGGCGGTCATTCATCCGGGGGCGGGCTCGCGGTACGCTTTGCCGGTGGGCAGCATGGTCACCTTGCCTCGGCGTATCTGCTGCTGGCGCCTTACCTTGGGCACGATGCGCCCACTGTGCGGGATAATTCCGGTGGTTGGGCCGAGCCAAGTGTCGCCAGGATTGTGGCGATCTCGATGCTCAACGCGATTGGCATCACGCATTTCAACGGGACGGATGTATTGCGGTTCAACTTGCCACCTGAATACTGCGATGGCTCAGAGACGCTCGCCTATTCATACCGGTTGATGAGCGGTTTTAGTCCGGCTGATTTTCGTCAGGCGCTGGGCTCAGTGCAGGTGCCCGTTCTGGTGGTCACCGGTGCTGAGGACGAGGCGTTGTATGCGGCTCAATTTGAGCCCGTGCTACGTCCGCTTGTGCCCCATGCGGACATCACCACGGTGGAAGGCGCATCGCACCTGGGACTAGTGGTCAGTGAAGAGGGTATCGCGACCGTTCGCCAGTGGCTTCAGGGATTATAGTGGGCAACAACAAGTGCGGGCGCTGCCCATAGATATTGGCGGATCTTTCAAATCCCCTAAAGAAACCTCGCCAGTTTCCGATATCTCTTTATATCGGACGAACGTTATCGAACCAATTTGTTCGACCGTCCTCAATGTATCGAGAATCAGCCATGCCCAAAAAACTCAGTTGCATCATCACGGCGGCACTGCTGTCTTTCAGTGCGCATGCCATGGCCCATACTGCCAATGAGGCGGAGGCCGCTGCGCTTGCCTGGTTGAACGCGATTGATAACGGTGACTACGAGCAAGCCTGGGAGACCTCATCGCCTATACTAAAAGCGCCGCTGTCACAGGGAATGCTGGCCCGCACCATTGAGCTTGTGCGCCGGGACTTTGGCGAAGTGGCCTCGCGCAAGCGCGTTCGTACCAGCCACCAGACGTCCATGCCGGGTGCGCCGAGCGGCGACTATATCGTCTTCACCTTCCAAACCGGCTTCGAGAACAGCGGACGTCGGCTCGAAACCGTTACCCCCCACCTTGAAAACGGCACCTGGCGGGTGAGCAGCTATTACGTGGAAACGCCATGATTTGCCCGCTACCAGCGCTGCATGCCTGGCGCATCAGCTTGCCCAGGTTTATTTCCCGATAGGGATAAAAATGCCAGGTTGGCACTAAATCGAGTCAATTTTTCCCGGTAAGGAAGTAAACGCTCCGCACCATCACCAATCCCGCCACAACTGCTATGTTGAAAGTACACCAACGCGGCAATATTACTTGTTCAGTAAATATACAGGGTGTAGCTTCTGTATATGTTGATTCCGATAGTGGATGTGCTGACATAACGGCTGCTTAACTAGGTAGCCAGGTAATGTTTCAGGACGCGAGGCGCGGGGAGAGTTGATATGCGAAGCCTTTCTCACAAATCCCCTTGGCTGTGGTTATCGCTGGCAGGTGTGCTGATGCTAGCGCTGTCGTTCGCCTGGCAGGCCACGGCGCAGACCTCATCGCCTAACGCCCTGGTCATGAACATTGAAGGGCCCATTGGCCCCGCCACCAAAGATTATCTTGAGCGCGGTCTGCGCAAGGCCCGCGAGCAGAACAGTGAGGTGATTGTCGTTGAGCTGGATACGCCAGGCGGCCTGGTCGACACGACGCGCGACATGATCCGTGAAATGCTGAATACCGACATTCCTGTGGCGATGTATGTCTCCCCCAGTGGCGCTCGGGCGGCCAGTGCGGGCACTTACCTGCTGTATGGCAGCCACGTTGCTGCCATGGCGCCAGCGACCCATCTGGGGTCTGCCACGCCGGTGCAGGTGGGCGGTTCCGGCTTTCCCGGCAGCGCTGATGAAGCGGATGACAACGCCGAAGGCCAACCGGAAGGCGAGAGTGAAGGCGCCTCTGGAGGCGAGAGCAGCGCCATGGAACGCAAGGTCATGGAAGACGCAGTGAGCTTTATCCGCAGCTTGGCCGAGCGTCACGACCGGAACGCTGATTGGGCCGAAGCGGCGGTGCGCGAGGCGGTCAACCTCACTGCCAATGAGGCACTGGAGCAGAACGTCATCGACGTGATTGCGCGGGACCTGAATGATCTGCTTTCGCAAATAGACGGCATGTCGGTGGTCATGGAGCGGGGTGACCGGACGCTGGAGACAGCCGACCTTGCCGTTGAACGCTTTGATCCGGATTGGCGCACTGAGCTGCTTTCGCTGATTACGAACCCCAATATTGCTTACTTCCTGCTGATCATCGGCTTTTACGGGCTGATCTTCGAGCTTTCGAGCCCCGGCAGCCTGTTCCCTGGCACCATCGGGGTTATTTCGCTGCTGTTGGCGCTCTTTGCCTTTCAGATGCTGCCGATCAATTACGCGGGCCTGGCGCTGATCATCGTCGGTTTGGCGCTGATGGTGGGCGAAGCGTTAATGCCCAGTTTCGGCGTGCTGGGGGTCGGCGGTATTGTGGCCTTTGTGCTGGGGTCGGTCATGCTGATGGATGCCGAGTACCTGGCCATTTCGTTGCCGTTGATTGGCGGCGTGGCGCTGGTATCCGGCGGGCTGATGCTGTGGACCTTGACGCGTTTTGCAACGCTGCGCCGACGCCCGGCCCATACAGGCGTGGAGCAGTTGATTGGCGCAAGCGCCATTGCCCTGGAAGATTTTGAGACTCGCGGCCATGTGCAACTGCACGGCGAGCGCTGGAACGCGGTGAGTAACGTGCCAATCAAGCAGGGAGACGAGGTGAAAGTGGAGCGCCTTGACGGCTTGACGGTTTACGTATCACCCCCGTAACGCCTGGCTGACCCTGCGTTACTCATCAATCACTGATCAATCGCTAGACGAGGTGTCCCATGTTGCTATCGTATTTAGTGCCTGTCGTGCTGGTGGTGCTGCTGATCGCCGCCTCCATTCGCATTTTGCCGGAATATAAACGGGGTGTGGTGTTCTTCCTGGGCCGTTTCCAGACAGTGAAGGGTCCGGGTCTGGTGATCGTGATCCCCGCCATTCAAAAGATGCAGGTGGTCGATCTGCGCGTTATCACCATGGACGTGCCCGAGCAGGACGTCATCTCTCAGGACAACGTCACGGTGAAGGTCAACGCCGTGCTTTACTTCCGCGTGATCGACCCGGAAAAGGCGATTATTCAGGTCGAGAACTTCTCACAGGCCACCAGCCAGCTTGCTCAGACCACGCTGCGTTCGGTGCTGGGTAAGCATGACCTTGATGAAATGCTTTCCGAACGCGATAAGCTCAACGACGACATCCAGGAAATCATCGATGCTCAGACCGATGCCTGGGGTATCAAGGTGGCAAATGTTGAGATCAAGCACGTGGATCTTGATGAGAGCATGATCCGCGCCATTGCCCGTCAGGCCGAGGCAGAACGCGAGCGGCGCGCCAAGGTGATTCATGCCGAGGGCGAGCTGCAGGCCTCGAGGAAGCTGGTCGAGGCCGCCAACGTGATGCAGGAAAACTCCGCCGCGTTGCAGCTACGCTACCTGCAGACCATGAGCGACATGAGCAACAAGAACGCCTCGACGATCGTCTTCCCGCTACCCATGGACATCATGGAGGCCTTCAAGGACATGAAAGCCAAGCATATGCCGCCTGCATCGGGTACGCCAAAAGACGACGCTTAAACGTCCCAGCTGGTGCTATAGAGAAGGGTCGACGCGGCGGTAAACGGCGGCAAGTACGCTATAGCACCCAAACGCTAGCAGGCCGGTGGCGACAAACCCAAAAAGCCATTGCCCGAAGGCCTGGCGCCGCAAGGTGTTAAACGCTTCCGCCGTGCCGCCTGCGGCGTTGGGGTCGAACTGGTAAGCGGCGATCATGAATAAACTACCCACGATCACAAAGACGAGCCCGCGGACCACCAGGCCGAAACGGCATATCGGGTAGGCCCAGGCTTGGGTGCGCGAAGGCATGGCGAAGTGTTTGTCAAATTTTGCCTTGTAGCCTTTGACGGCGTGGGCGATACCCGCACCGATGATGGCGATGCCGACAGCAGCCACCAACCAGCGGCCAAAGGGTTGCTGAATCAGCCAACTGACCATGCCTTCCGAGCCACCGCTTGAGCCACTGGAGGAACCGGACGAGAGAAAACGGAAGACAAGGCTGGCGGCAAAAAATGCCAGCAAGGTGTGGGTAATCGCACTGACAAACAAGCCTGCGCGAATCACCAGCCCTTTGGCACTGGTGCCGTGACGGTCGGGGTCCTTGAAAACTTGTATACAGCGCCACATGGCGTATCCAAGCAGCCCTACGGCGATAATGCCCAGCATCACCTTACCAAACGGCGCACCCAGCACGGCTTCCAGCGCGCCGCGGCTGCCTTCCGCCTGGCCGCCCTGATCTATGGCGGTGAGCGCCGCCAATCCCCCCACCAACACGTAAACCACGCCGCGTGCGGCATAGCCCATGCGGGCGAAGGCGCTGATGGCGTCGCGGTGGTCTGGCGTGGGCGTAGAGCTTGCCATGGTGTCCTCCTGACCGATAAGGCTGTTGCCAATTATCCATAAGCAACTTGAATGAGCGGCATCTATACTGTGTCTGCACTGTGTGATTGTCCAGCGTAGGCGCATCAGACCTTGGTGACCAGTTGAGCGGGGAGGCCTACCTATTTGCTTTTTTCATTGTTTGAGTAGCGCATGAATCCATCGTCTTCTCCAGTTTTCTGGCGCGATCAACGTATGCCCCATGTGGAACTGCGTAAAATCAGCGATGCGCGGCAAGTTTGCTATGCGCCTCACAGTCACGTGCACTGGTCGCTGGGCGCCGTTACGGAAGGCAGAAGTACCTTTAGTTACCGCGATACGACGTATCAGATTAACGCGGGTGACCTGGTGATGATGAACCCGCATTGGGTACATGCCTGTAACCCCATCGAGGATCAGCCCTGGGCGTACCTGATGCTCTACGTCGATACTGCGTGGCTGAGTAACTTGCGCTATCAGTTGGGGCTGCTTGAAGCGCCTAATTGGCAAGATATTGCCACCGCTGTGCTTACCCAACCTGCGCTTTTTGCAGCGTATTGCGATATGACGTCCTGCCTGCTGGATGAGCGGCAAGCGATTGACGATAAGCAAGCAGTACTAACTGAATACCTGTCTAGACTTATGCAGGTTCTTGCCCAATCGCCTCCAGCGGCATTGCCGGAAGCGCCCAGCACGCTAGAGCAGGTTGCCGCCTATTTACGAAGTCATTGCACCGCCGACATTTCGCTTGAAAGCTTATGCCAGCAGTCTGGCTACAGTGCGGGTCATCTAATCCGCGCGTTCAAACAGCAGTACGGGCTAACGCCCCATGCCTACTTGATTAATCAACGCATCCAGATCGGGCAAGAGGCACTAAAGCAAGGGCAACCGATTGTCGAGGCGGCGCTGAACGCTGGCTTTAATGACCAACCCCACTTTCAGCGGACCTTTAAGCGGCTGGTGGCAGCAACACCCAACCAGTACCGCTCTCCGCTAATCGATTAATAAGTAGATAGCGCTGGCGGCTAAACATCCTGCCAACAAGCGGTTAGCCGATAACAGAATGATAGGGCGGTGAACATAGCGTTTGAGGAAAGCGCCTGCGTATACCCAACTGGCAAGCGATAGCCAACAAATGGGTAGATAGAGCCCCGCGAATAGCCAAAGTTGGTAGGGGTCGTTACCGCTGGTATAGGCACCAATGCCAGCGGCAGACGCCAGCCATGCCTTGGGATTAAGCCACTGCATCATCGCGCCGGACATGAATCCTGGCGCTTTCTCGGCGCCTTGCTCATGCAAGCGTCCATCGTGCTGGAAAAGTTGATAGCTGAGGTAAAGCAAAAACAGGATGCCCGCCCAGCGTAAAATATCCTCCAGCAGCGGCACCACTTGCAGCAGCGAGTAAAGCCCTGCACCAATCCCTAAAAACAGGGCGATGAAACCTAGTGTGGCACCCGTTACAAAGACAAGGCCCTGGCGAATGGGGTGGTTCGTGCCGCTACTCAAGCAAACGATATTGACCGGCCCTGGCGAAATGGAGGCGGCAAGGGCAAATGCGGACATGGGTAGCAGCAAGGGCAGTAGTGAAGCGTTCATTATCGTCCTCCTTGGTAGTACAAGGAGTTTGCAGTGGCGTATGGCGAGTATATTGAACAAAATTGATCTGCAAATAGCTTTTTAGCTATTGTTAAGTATCTTTAAAGCTGGCAAGGGCGCTTTAAATTTATCGAAGGGAGGCAAAAACCATCGGCTTGCTGGGGGGCATGAGCTGGGAGTCCACGCAGACCTATTACCGTATGCTCAATCAAGGCGTGGCGGAGAAGCTGGGGGGCTTTCACTCGGCGAAAATAGTGCTCTATAGCGTGGATTTTGCCGAGATCGAAACGCTTCAACGCCAGGGCGACTGGGAGGCGATGGCGGACATCCTGGCGAATGCGGCTTGTTCGCTGGCGGCAGCGGGGGCGGATTTTCTGGTGATCGGCACGAATACCATGCATAAAGTAGCTGCCGAGGTGGAGGCCGCGTCAGGCCTGCCCCTTTTGCATATTGCCGAGGCAACCGCCGATATTCTGGCCCAGCAGGGGATAGACCGCGTTGGCCTTCTAGGTACCCAGTTCACCATGGAGCAGCCTTTTTACCGGCAGCGACTGGAGGCGCGGGGGATCGAAGTTATCGCGCCTGAGCCCGAGCAGCGTGAGGTCATTCATCGCGTGATTTACCAGGAACTCTGCCGGGGGACGATTAACCCCGCCTCGAAAGAGGCTTATCTGGACGTGGTGGCGACGCTTTCAGCGCGGGGCGCGCAAGGCGTGATTCTAGGCTGCACCGAGATTGGTTTGCTGATTAACCAGAGCGATACCCCGGTTGCGCTTTTTGACACCACCGAGATTCACGCCCAGCGTGCGGTGGCCTGGGCACTGGGTGATGGGGTGGCCTCCTGAACGCTTGCCGTTAGTGGCCAAACATCGACCAGCCGGTTTTCTGGACAAACATTTCGAGTGCCTGGGTGCCTAGCAGACTATTGCCGTAGGCATCGAGCCCCGGTGACCAGACGGCGATCGCCCCGTGGCCTGGCGCGATGGCCAAAATACCGCCCCCTACGCCGCTTTTTCCGGGGAGCCCGACGCGGAAGGCGAATTCCCCCGAGGCGTCGTAATGGCCGCACATCATCATCAACGAGTTGATCCGGCGGGCTCGCTGGGGGGCCACCACCCGAATACCGCTGGGTTTGTTGATACCATCTGACGCCAGAAATAGCCCCGCATGAGCGAGCTGCTCGCAGCTCATGGCAATGGCGCACTGGTGGAAGTAGGTGCCCAGCACTTTATCGACGTCATGGCGTAGATGCCCAAAGGCTTTCATGAAATGCGCGAGTGAGGCGTTGCGGTCACGGTGGGCCATCTCTGAGGCAGCTACCGCGTGGTCGAAGTAGATGCTGTCGTCATCGGCGATATAGCGCACAAAGCTGAGAATCTCGCCCAGGGTCTCTTTGGGTTCGTGCCCCATCATGATCGCATCGACCACTGCAATGGCGCCGGCATTGATGAACGGGTTACGCGGCTTGCCGCTTTCATGCTCTAACTGGACGATGGAGTTGAACGGATCGCCCGATGGCTCGCGGCCCACTTTCGACCACAGCGAATCACCCTCTTGCCCCAGCGCAATGGTCAGCGTGAATACCTTGGAGATACTCTGGATGGAAAAGGGCGTGGTCGCGCACCCCGCCGAGTACACCTTGCCGTCCACAGTGGCTAGCGAAATGGCAAACTGCTGCGGGTCGACGTGGCTAAGCTCGGGGATATAATCCGCTACTTTGCCACGCTCCTGTGCTTTCGCCATGGTGGCGGCAATGTCGTCGATCAAGGCTTGCATGGGCGTATCGTGACCGTCAGTTGAGGCGGGCAATAACCCTAGCGAAAAATCCCGGCGCTGTCTGCTGTTGCAGTCAGCAAGATTCGGGTCGGCAACTCGCCTGTGAGCGCTTAGGCTGTGAAGGTAACGTTTAGCGGTTGATCATAAGACAACGTGAGAGACGACAATGAACGACTATGAGCGTATCGAGAAAGCCATGGATTACATGGTGGCCCATGCGGCAACGCAGCCCAAGCTGGAAGCGGTGGCCGCCCACGTTCATTTGAGCGCCTTTCACTTTCAGCGGTTGTTCTGCCGTTATGCCGGGATCAGTCCCAAGCGCTTTTTGCAGGCACTTACGCTGGAGCGCGGCAAGCAACTGATGCAGTCTTCTACCTCGCTGCTGGATATTGCTCATACGTTGGGGCTTAGCGGCGGCTCGCGGCTTTATGATCACTTTGTGCAGCTGGACGCGGTCACACCGGGAGAGCACAAGCGCCAGGGGCAGGGCGTCGAGATTGCTTACGGCGTTCATGCCACGCCGCTGGGCAGCCTGTTCGTAGCGGTCACGCCGCGGGGTATCTGCCGTATGGGGTTTGTGGATGCCACCAGTGCCGACGAGTTACGGGCACGGCTTGCCAAAGAGTGGCCACTTTCCACGCTTCATCACGATCCTGACGCCACGCGTTTTGCGGTGGAAGCGCTTTTCAACAGGTCAGGCGATGTCTCTGCCACGTTGTCGCTGCATGTGACCGGTACCAACTTTCAAATCGCCGTATGGCGGGCGCTGCTGACCATTCCCGAGGGCCAGCTGGCCAGCTATTCGCACATTGCACATGCGCTGGGCACGCCCAAGTCGTCGCGGGCGGTAGGCAATGCCGTGGGCGCCAACCCCATCGCGCTATGGATACCCTGTCACCGGGTGATCCAACAAAGCGGCGCGCTAGGCGGCTACCGCTGGGGCCCCACGAAAAAGCAGATGGTGCAGGCCTGGGAGTTGGCGCAGCTGAATACGGCGGCGCATGAGTTTGAAGTGAGTTAACCAACCCCTTCGTTGCTTGGCCCCGTTGCGCTAGCTAACCCCTCCCGCTACAGTTTCGCTCTTATCCAACTGGGCGAGACATCTGCTATGGCCACATTGATGATCCAGGGCACCACCTCGGATGCTGGGAAGAGTACCGTGGTGGCCGGGCTGTGCCGTGCGCTGAAGCGCCGCGGTATCTCGGTGGCGCCATTCAAGCCCCAGAACATGGCGCTCAATAGCGCCGTTACCGAAGATGGTGGCGAAATTGGCCGTTCCACCGCGTTGCAGGCACAGGCCGCTGGCGTTAAGCCACACAGTGATATGAACCCGGTGTTGCTCAAGCCGGAAACCGACCGTGGCGCCCAGGTGATTTTACGCGGCAAGGTGCATGGGCATATGGATGCCATGGATTACCATGCCTTCAAGCGCACCGCCAAAGAGAGCGTGATGGCCGCGTGGCAGGCGCTGGAAACCCGCTTCGATGTGATTATCGCTGAAGGCGCGGGCAGCCCTGCCGAAATCAACCTGCGCCAGGGTGACATCGCCAATATGGGCTTTGCCGAAGCGGCTGACTGCCCGGTGATACTGGTGGGCGATATTGAGCGAGGCGGGGTGTTTGCTCAGTTGGTGGGGACGCTTGCACTGCTGAGCGAAAGCGAGCAGGCGCGTATGAAAGGGTTTGTGATCAACCGCTTTCGTGGCGACATGAGCTTGTTAACCCCAGGCATTGACTGGCTGACGGCACACACCGGCAAGCCGGTATTGGGCACCTTGCCCTACCTTCAAGGGTTGCTGCTGGATGCCGAAGACAGCATCGGCCTGACCCACGCGCCCACCCAGGGAGAATCGCTCAACGTGGTGGTGCCTGCGTTGCCCCGCATCAGCAATCACACCGATTTTGATCCATTGCGTTTGCACCCTCAGGTCAATCTCACCTTTGTCGGCGCAGACGAGCCGATTCCTGCGGCCGATGTGATTATCCTGCCGGGCAGTAAAAGTACGGCGAGTGATCTGGCATGGTTAAAGCGCCAGGGGTGGGATAGGGCAATTCAGCGCCACCTGCGCTACGGCGGCAAGGTGCTGGGTATTTGCGGTGGTTTTCAAATGCTCGGCGAATGGGTGGAGGACCCTGACGGCCTGGAAGGCAAGGCCGAGCGTGTCATGGGATTGGGGCTACTATCGCTCACCACGCGCATGGTGGCGGGCAAACAGCTACGCAATGTGGGTGGTGTAACAGTGGCTGAAGGGGCGAGCGTCACGGGCTACGAGATCCACAATGGCGTTAGCGAGGGCGCTGCGCTGGCGCAGCCGCTTTTTGATCTAGGCACCCACCTTGATGGCGCCGTCAGTGACGATGGGCAGGTGATGGGGACTTACCTGCACGGCCTGTTTGATCATTCCGAGGCTTGCCAGGCGCTATTAGCGCGCCTGGGCTTGTCAGCAGCCCAGCGTCTGGATTATCGCGCCCATCGCGAGCGAGAATTGGACCGTTTGGCCGATACGTTAGAGGCGCACCTGGATATCGAGGCGCTCATTGCTCTTTTGGGAGCTGGCGCGTCGCCATTACGGTAATCTCGACGTGGCAGCCACCACAGATATTGGGCGATTCGGTACAGGTTCTCGCAGGGTAGCGGCCCGGCTCGAAGAACTCGGCATAGACGCTGTCCATATCGTTGATAGTCATCAGGTCAGTCAGGTGAACGTCCACGCGTAGCGCGTCTGCCAGGCTGCCGCCTTCCATTTCCAGCATGCGTGAAATGGCGCGCATCACTAACCGGGTTTCTTCCTTGACGTCGCCCTTGGCCGCATGGCCGTTCGATAGGTCAGAAACCGTTAGCCCTGAAATAAACACATAGCGATCATCCATCACCATATGACTACCGGGGAAGCTCGGCGTTGGCATGGTGGGGTCGTTCATAAATTTCGTCATAATCATCCTTCTATGGTGCCTGGTAAACAATCCGACACGTTAACACTTGCTAGGTTCATGTTGCGTGGCGCTGTTAAAATAGCCGTGTTTACACTAGGCTTGCCGCTTTTGGCGAGCGGGGGACCTCATGAAAGTAATCCAAATAGACCAGGCAGCACAGCAGGATGCCTGCCTGGCACGGCTGTGTGCAGAGGTTTATGGCCAATCCGCCGGGCTGACGCCGCTCGTGGTATTTACCGGTACACGCAATGTACTTCTGGCCGAAGAAGCCGCGCGCTTGGTGGCGGCGGTCGACGGCGAAGGCAAGCCCCAGGCTCTCGCGCTGCTCGTGTTGGACGAAGAGGGCGAAGGGATGGCGCTTACCCACGCCTGCGATCTGGAGGCTCACCAGGCAAAGGCGTGGCTGGTAAATGAGTTGGCGCTAAAAGCGCCGCTGCGTGTTGATGCTAGCGACGCTGCACAGGAAGCGTTTTATCAGCAGTGCGGCATTAAGCGCTGGCTGGACGGTGCCGAGGGTCAGCGGATCGGGTTAGGCGCTCGTCACCCGGCCAATACCATCGAGCAGCTCACCGCGACGGTCACCCTCGACGAGGCGCTGATTTTACGCCGCTTCAAGCATGACCCGACAGCGTTTGAGCAGGCTAAACAGTTATTTGTCGATGGCCTGGCCCATTTCCCCGAAGCCTTTTAAAGGCCAATCACGCAGTGACCAGGCGGCTACTTTTTCGCCAGCTCGCGCATGGCGGTTTCCAGCCCTTCCATGGTCATGGGGTACATGCGGTCATCAATGATTTCGCGGATTAGTTGGGTCGAGTAGGTGTACTCCCATGCCCGGGGTGGCATCGGGTTAAGCCACGCCAGGCGCGGAAACGTTTCGCATAAACGCTTCAGCCACACGCCGCCCGCTTCGTCGTTAAAGTGCTCTACGCTACCGCCGGGGTGGGTGACCTCATAGGGCGACATGGCCGCGTCACCGACAATCACGACCTGGTAATCCGCGCCGTAGGTGTGCAAAACATCCATGGTCGGAATCCGCTCGTTACCCCGACGCATGTTGTTTCGCCAAACCCCTTCGTAAAGGCAGTTATGAAAGTAGTAGTGCTCCAGGTGCTTGAACTCTGAACGGGCGGCAGAGAAGAGTTCTTCGCAGACGCGAATATGATCATCCATCGAGCCGCCCACATCCAGAAACAGCAGCACCTTCACCGCGTTATGACGTTCTGGGCGCATCTGGACGTTGAGTAGCCCGGCGTCCTTGGCGGTTTCGCGAATGGTGCTATCCACGTCGAATTCTTCAAGCGCTCCCTGGCGGGCAAACTTGCGCAATCGACGCAGCGCCATTTTGATATTGCGCGTGCCCAGCTCCAGCGAGTCATCGTAGTCGCGAAAGCGCCGCTCGTCCCATACCTTGGTGGCGCGCCGGTGGCGTGAACCGTCCTGACCGATGCGAATGCCTTCGGGGTTATAGCCGTAGGCGCCAAATGGGCTGGTGCCGCCGGTGCCAATCCATTTGTTACCGCCCGCGTGGCGTTCTTTCTGCTCTTCCAGGCGTTTTTTAAATGTCTCAATCAGCTCTTCGAGGCCGCCCAGGGATTCGATCTTGGCTTTCTCTTCGTCCGTCAGTTGCTTCTCGAACTCACGGCGCAGCCAATCGTCGGGGATCAGCGCTTCAATGGCGGCGTCCATGTCCTCAAGGCCTTTAAACCAGGCGGCAAAGGCACGGTCAAAGCGGTCGAAGTAGCGCTCGTCCTTGACCATCACCGTACGGGCCACCTGATAAAACGCTTCCATATCGGCAAATACCACGCCGCGCTCTACCACGGCGTGAAGGTCGAGCAGCTCGCGCAGCGAGACCGGCACGCCTGAGCGTTTTAATGTTTCAAACAAGCCGATAAACATGGCTTAGCGGCCTCTGCCTTTCTGGCGACGGATCATGAACGCCAGGCGTTCAAGCAACTGAGTATCCTGCTCGTTCTTGACCAGCGCACCGGCCATGGGCGGCAGCGCTTTTGCCGGGTCGCGGTTATAAAGCGCTTCCTGAGCCAGCTCATCAGCCATCAGCAGTTTCAGCCAGTCCACCAGTTCCGAGGTTGAGGGCTTTTTCTTCAGTCCCGAAGCATCACGCAGGTCGAAAAAGACTTCCAGGGCTTCGCTGACCAGCCGGGGAGCGATGTCCGGAAAGTGCACATCGACAATTGCCTGCATGGTCTCGCGGTCGGGGAATTCGATATAGTGAAAAAAGCAGCGGCGCAGGAACGCATCCGGCAGCTCTTTTTCGTTGTTGGAGGTGATAACGATGATCGGGCGATACTCGGCGCGGATGGTTTCGCCGGTCTCGTAAACGTGAAACTCCATCCGATCCAGCTCCTGGAGCAGGTCGTTGGGGAATTCGATATCGGCCTTGTCGATCTCGTCGATCAGCAACACCACCCGCTCACCAGTGCTGAACGCTTCCCAAAGCTTGCCGGGCTTGATGTAGTTGGCGACGTTCTCGACCCCTTCCACACCCAGCTGTGAATCGCGCAGGCGGCTGACGGCATCGTACTCATAAAGCCCCTGGGCTGCCTTGGTGCTGGATTTGATGTGCCATGTGATCAACTGGGTACCGAGCGACTCTGCCAGTTCTTCGGCCAGCAGGGTTTTGCCGGTGCCCGGTTCGCCCTTGATCAACAGCGGACGCTCTAGCACCACGGCAGCATTGACTGCCTGCTTGAGCGCATCAGTGGCAATATAGGAAGAGGTGGAATCAAACGCCATGGAAGGAGCCTCGGCTTGTCGAATGCGTGTTAAAGGATTCAAACAAGTGTACGTGAGGGCTATCCCAAGGCCAACAGCCTTCTCTGGCGTGTTTTTGTTTACCCTTGCCAATTCGGCGGCACGATGCCTTGGCGCTGCATTTGCCGGTAGATCGTGGGCCGAGAAACCCCTAGCGCGCGAGCCACGGCGCTTATGTTCCAGTGCTGCTCCTTGAGAGTTGTCAGCAACGTGGGATCGGTGTCGTGATTCATTTCCGAAGCCGGGGGAGATGCCTGCCGTGTTATGCGTTGGCTAAGGCACTGATCGGGCAGATCATGAACGGTGATTTCGTCGCTTTCCGAGGTGGCCAGGGCAAACGCCAGTGCATTTTTTAGCTGGCGGATATTGCCCGGCCAGGCGTAGGCGAGCAGGGCGCTGATGGCATCGGCCCTTAGCCTGGGTGAGGCGTTGCCGCCGCGTTCGCTGACCACGTCGTTAAACACCTGGCGAATCACGTAGAGCTTATCGGCACGTTCACGCAGCGCGGGCAGGCGCAGTTGAGCCCCGTTTAGGCGGTAGTAGAGGTCTTCGCGGAACTCGCCCTGCTGAATCATTGACTCGATATTGCGGTGGGTGGCGGTAATGACCCGAATATCCACCTTCACAGGGGTATTGGCACCCAGCGGCATGACCTCCCGTTCTGCCAGTACGCGCAGCAGCCGGGTTTGTAGGGCCAGCGGCATATCGCCGATTTCATCCAGAAACAGTGTGCCGCCGTGGGCCTGGGGAATCAGCCCGCGCATTCCCTTGGCGCGCCCGCCGGTAAAGGCGCCGGGTTCGTAACCAAACAGCTCGCTTTCGATGAGCGCTTCCGGGATTGCGGCGCAGTTCACCGCAATAAACGGATAGTTGGCGCGGTTACCGCTTTCGTGGAGGGCGCGGGCGATGACCTCTTTGCCGGTGCCGGTTTCTCCGCTAATCAGTACATTGACACTGGTTTCATTACGCAAACGTTCAGCGAGCTTCTGTACCTTGCGCATGGCAGGGTCATCCGCGCCTAAGCGTGCCAGCGATTCTGGCAGTGAGGCACTGGCCGGTTTGGCCGGCTGACTCGAGCGGGGGCGCTTGGGTTCCAGCAGGCTAATAAAGTATATGGTGTTGCTGGCGCGGGCCCGAAAAGCGCGGAGCTGGTCGTCGGTGGCGCTGTTGATGCTCAAGACATCGGTAATTTCGCACTCGAATAATTCGCCTAGCATGGGCGTAGGGTTTGTCGACCAGGGTGGCCAGCGACGCTGGTGTTCGGCGATCAACTCACGGCCTATCGCATTGGCGGCAATCACTTGCCCGTTCTCTTCAATGGCGATGAGCCCGCGTCCGTTAACGTGCACAAATTCCCGCGACGTATCCAGACGCACCATCAGACAGTCTCGATAGCGCTGTAAAAAGTAAGCGTCTTCAATCATGCGTGCGTAGAGCGTCACCAGCGAAAGGCTGAAATTCTGGCTCTCACGCTGAGTAGGCGATTGCAGTGCGGATATATCCAGCACGGCCATTACATTGCCCTGGGGGTCGGCAATGGGCGCGGCGGTGCAGGTGAGCGAAATATGCGAGGCGTCGAAGTGTTCCTGGCGGTGACAGATGATCGCCTGGCGGTCGTGCAGGCAGGTGCCTACGGCGCAGGTGCCTGCAAAGCGCTCGTCCCAGTCAGCGCCCAAGTAGAGCCCGGCCTTGCGCAATTGCTGATCCTGGCGTGGGTCGCCGCGAAACTCGACCGTGATACCGCGTTGGTCGGTTAGCAGCAGGACATAGCCAAGCTGGGAAATTTGTCCATAAAGCTGTTCAACGCCCGCCCGGGCCACGTGCAGCAATTCATCCACCGATTCACGATGTTCCAGCAATGTCTGTTGTGGCACGACGCGCGCGGGTCGTGGTTGAGTCGGGTCCAACTGGTATTCGTTCAAGCAGCGCAGCCAAGAATGGCGAATCATTTCCTGGGCGGGTGTATGGGGCGAATCCAGGCCTTCGCCGAGCTGAAACACATGCTCAATATGCTGGCGCTGAACGGATCGTAGCTGCGCAGGCAGGGGCGAGTTGGTCGGCATGGTATTCCTCACGTCGCGCTTTGTTGTTGTCCTTCCAGACTATGCGCTTTGGGTAAGGTGTCAACGCGGCTGAATTACACCGTTAGTCGCTAGTTACACCTGTAACGCCCGGGTGTAAAGGGTGTGACAGGTGTACACCTCTGCGGTGTTTTATAACTGCCTTTTATTTCTCGATTTATCAGTGTCTTAGGTGGTCTGTAAGGGACTTGGCACGGCGGGTGCTTAGGAATTGTTGAATCATGGCTGATTCAACAATAACAAACCTGACCTGGAGTACCGATATGACACAGCCAACCGCCACGGCCATTGTACAAGCATGGCTGACCAACGTTGACGCCGCTCTGCAAGCCAAGAATATTCAGCAGGTAGTCTCTCTATTTGGCGATGAGTGCTATTGGCGCGATTTCCTTACCTTTACCTGGAATTTAAAAACCTGTGAAGGTAAAGACGAGATTCAGGCCATGCTGAACGCAACGTTGGATAATGCGCGTCCGTCCAACTGGCAGCTTGAAGGCGAAGCAACCCAAAATGGCGATATCGCCGAGGCGTGGTTCACCTTTGAGACCGCGGTCGCCAGCGGCAAAGGCTACCTGCGGCTGAAAGAGGGGAAGTGCTGGACACTGCTCACCACGATGCAGTCCCTGCACGACTTCCCTGAACCCCGCAATCACAACCGCCCCAAAGGCACTGAGCACGGCGCCAATAAGCAGCGTGAAACCTGGCTGGAAGCACGACAGCGCGAAGAAGCGGAACTTGGCTACACACAGCAGCCTTACTGCGTGATTATTGGCGGCGGCCAGGGCGGTATCGGCTTGGGCGCGCGACTGAAGCAGATGGGCGTGCCGACCATTATTATCGAGCGCAACGAACGTGCCGGGGACTCCTGGCGAAATCGCTATAAGTCGCTCTGCCTGCATGATCCCGTCTGGTACGACCACCTTCCCTATATTCCTTTTCCTGAAAACTGGCCGGTGTTTGCGCCCAAAGACAAGGTGGGTGATTGGCTGGAGATGTACACAAAGGTGATGGAGCTCAATTATTGGAGTTCCACCGAGTGTCAGAATGCACACTTCGACGAAACCGCAGGCGAGTGGGTGGTAAACGTGAAGCGCAACGGCGAAGCGATCACTTTGCGACCCAAACAGCTCGTCATGGCCACCGGGATGTCGGGGATGCCCAATGTGCCGACATTTACCGGTGCAGAAAGCTTTAAAGGCGAGCAGCAGCACTCCAGCCAGCATCCGGGGCCAGACGCTTACACTGGTAAAAAGTGCGTCATTGTGGGGTCGAATAACTCCGCCCACGATATTGCCGCGGCACTTTGGGAGCACGACGCCGATGTGACCATGCTGCAACGCTCATCCACCCATATTGTGAAGTCGGATTCGCTGATGGAGGAAGTGCTGGGGCCGCTCTACTCCGAAGAGGCGGTGGCGAGTGGCTTAACCCATGACAAGGCTGATCTGATTTTTGCTTCGATTCCCTACAAGGTGCTGCCGGACTTTCAGCGCCCGGCGTTTGAGGCGATCAAACAGCGCGACGCCGAGTTCTATCAGAAACTCGAAGATGCGGGCTTTATGCTCGATTTTGGTGACGACGACTCGGGTCTGTTCTTGAAGTACCTGCGCCGGGGCTCGGGTTACTACATCGATGTGGGCGCCTGTGATCTGGTCGCCAGTGGCGATATCAAACTGCGCAGCGGCGTAGGGATAGAGCGCATCAACCCGCACTCCATCACGCTTACCGATGGCAGTGAGCTAGCAGCAGATTTGATCGTTTATGCCACCGGCTATGGCTCCATGAACGGCTGGGCAGCCAGACTTATCTCCCAGGAGGTGGCGGATAAAGTCGGCAAGTGCTGGGGCTTGGGCTCCGACACCACCAAAGACCCCGGCCCCTGGGAGGGTGAGCTGCGCAACATGTGGAAACCCACCCAGCAGGAGGCGCTGTGGTTCCACGGCGGCAATCTGCACCAGTCGCGGCACTACTCACACTATCTGGCGCTGCAGTTGAAAGCCCGCATGGAGGGGCTGGCAACGCCTGTCTACGGCCTGCAGCCGGTGCATCACACGTCTTAACAGGAAGGGAAAGCCATGCGCCAGTCAAGCATGCAAGCAGCATTTCAGAGCAAGAGTGTGCACTGCATCATCATGACTCGCTTGACGGAAAAATTGATCGTTAGTGGTGCGCATAAGTTCTGGAAAAAAGGTGAGCGACAGAGGATAGTAGAGCTTTTATTTTATAACTAATTGATTGTTAATGATTTTTAAAATAGTGGCACGCTTGTCGCTATATAGTTGGGTGTAAGGCAATTGAAAAGAGTCGAGCACGATTGACGTTGTGATTGAAACCGACTTTCCCTTCATTGCCTATATCGCAGCCGTTTGGCTTGCGATACACCGAGTGAGCTGGCGTGCTCCACCTGGGTCCCCTTCGGGGGACTTTTTTTTGCGTGTAATTCAGCCCTCTCTCTTCTCTGCATATTTTGTGCTTAATATTATAACAAAATGTTACGTGACGTTTAGAAACAGTGTTCGTATACTCATTACTGTACAAGTTATCGAAGCGTCGCCGATGGTATGAACGTAGACGTTGTAGACGTGAGTGATATGTGACGCTTGATAACGGACTCCAAGCGAAAGTTGAGAGGATGACCCTGATGAGCCAATTCAAAATTGTAACAGCCGCTGTGATTACCGCTGGCTTTGCCATGGCAAGCCAAGCCGCGCTTGCGTACACCGCGGGTGATGTTTTTGTTCGCGGTGGGGTCGCTAAAACGGACATCGCTTCCGACGACACCAATGCAGGGGGAGCAGACTTCGACGTTGAAAGTGAAAACGGCTATAGCTACGGCGTTGGTTATCTGTTCCATGACAAGTTCGGCATCGAGCTTAACAGCGGTGAAGGCTTTGAGCATGACCTGACGACGGCCGCCGGTAATGCCGGTAGCGTCGAGCGTCTTCCGGTTAATGCGCTGTTCAACTACTACCCGATGGGCGGTGTCGATTCGCGTATTCAGCCTTACGTAGGTGTGGGTCTTAACTACACCAACTTCTACAGCGAAGACATTGGCCCCGGTGTCAAAGTCGACGACAGCTTTGGTGCCATTGGCCAGGCGGGTCTTGATCTGGCCGTGACCAACAACATCATGCTTAATGGCTATGTCAGCTATGCTGATGTGGACGCCGACATTACATCCAACGGTAACAACGTTGGTGCTGTTGACATTGATCCGGTGACCGTTGGTGGTGGTGTTACCTACCGCTTCTAATCGGCCATATCGAACGCCCATCGTTGCGTTAGCCTAGCTAGAACAAACGCCCAGCTCAGCTGGGCGTTTTTGTATCGGGCGTATACGAGTATTGGCTAAGGGGTCAAGTTATCCGGCCCCTGGTCGGTCACGGCAATATTGTCTTCAATACGAATACCACCGCAGGGCATGCAGTGATCCACCAGCGTCCAGTTGATGGGCAGCGATGTCTCTCGCAGAGGGGCTAACAGCATGGGAATGAAATAAAGCCCGGGCTCGATGGTCACGACCATGCCGCTGGAAAGCGTACGCGTGAGACGAAGCGCCGGATGTCCGTTGGGCGCCGGAGCTGCAGTGCCGTCTGGATGGCGTAAACCGGCCACGTCATGCACCTGTAATCCCAGCGAGTGGCCCAACCCATGCGGGCAGAACGCGCGCGTCACGCCTTCATCGATAGCCTGTTCGCGGCTGCCTCGGAAGAGGTCATGGGTAATGAGAATATCGCCCAGCCGCTGGTGCATTTGCTCGTGCAGCGCGATGAAATCCGTACCCGCTGTAACACCTTGAACTAGCTCGTCTTTAAGGTCGTGCACGGCGCCCACCAGCTCGCCGAATAGCGCCGGGGCATCTGGTCCGGCGTGGGTGCGGGTAATATCCGCGCAGTAACCACGAAAGCGTCTTCCGGCATCGACGAGCAGGCTATGGCGTCGCCTGGGCGGGCTTGTGTCGTAGTGTTGGTAGTGGAGGACGCCCGCGTGGTCGTTCAGGCCGATAATATTCTGGTAGGGAACCGCCGACTCGCGCTGGCGGCTAGCTGCCAGGTAGGCAAGTTGGATATCCAGCTCGCCGGACGCGCCCAGGAAGGCTGCCTGGGCGGCCTCGTGTCCGGCGATCGCGAGCCGGTTGGCTTCACGTAGGCAGGCGATTTCATAGTCAGACTTGACGATGCGAAGCTCGTCCAGGCGATTCAACAAGGTGGCAGGGTTCAGTTGCGCCTTCAGGCTGGCGCTGGGTAACTGTGCCACATCGCCAATAATTGCGGCGTGGCCATCCAGCGCGGGGCTGACGTGGTCGCTGCAGAGGTGGATATCGAATTCGTCGACCCAGGGTTCTTCGGGAAGCCGGGTCGGCAGGTGCCAAAAGTCCGCCGGGGCATAGAGGTAAAGTTGTGGCCGCTGATGAGGGCGTATCACCAGCCAGCTATGTTGCACGTCGGCCAGTGGCACCCAGTGCATGAAATGACCGTAGGTCTGGAAGGGGGGTGCCTGATCGTCGGCAAAGTAGGCGTTGGTGTGCCCGCTGTATATGGCCAGGCTGTCGAGCTGGTGCTCGTCAAGCAAGGCAGTATAGTCGCGCTGCAGGCGTGTCAGGTGCTCTTGCTGTAACCGATGTAGTTGCGATGACATGCAGGGTCTCTAGTAAGTGCGAAAGTGTGGGAGTTCACTCCAGAAGGCGTCCAGCTCTCCATGGTGCTGGCCCTGATGGCGGTAGAGGCGAAGCTCCATGGGGACATCCCAGCGGCTGTCGCCGGCGCGGACCAGACTGCCCTGGCGAAGCTCAGCCTCGACGTTGCGTTCGGGCAGCCAACTCATTCCGTAGCCGAGCAGCACCAGTTCCTTGATACCTGCCGCATAGAGGTTTTCGCTCTGGGCATTTAAATAGCTGCTCTGGGGTAATCGCGCCAGGTGGGCGGTCACCGCTGAGCCTAGCAGGCCTCGTTGTGGGTAGGCGAGCCAGGGAAGTGGCTGCTGGCGGCTGCCTGGCAATAACGCTCTTGGCGCCGAGTGATCGTCAACACCGGTCACCGGAATCAGGCGTTCATGGCCGATCACACGGTAGGTGCAGGAACTGGTGTCGATGTCCAGGTCGCAGCGCCCAATCGGCCAGTAGCAAATCGCCAGGTCGCATTCGCCGCGCTGTAGCGCCTGGAAATAGTCGCTGGCCACCCAGCCGGTGGCGCGCAGATAGGGTTGAACACGCTCCTGCCAGCCGGTTGTGGCCAGCCACTCGGGTAGAAATTGCCCCAACAGGCTCTGTGGAGCAGCCACCATGATGCGTCGTTTCTGCCCCGCGCTGATTTCCCGAACGCGGTCTCGCGTCAGGCGAACGCGGTCAGTTACCTGCTCGCACAGCAGCAAGAACTCGTCTCCCGCCGGGGTCAAGGAAAGCGGCAGTGTTTGCCGGTTGATCAGCGTCACACCCATTTCCTCTTCCAGCAGCTTGATACGCCGGGAAAAAGTAGGTTGGGTGACGTTCTGTTCATCAGCAGCTCGGGAGAAGTGTCGCGTTCTGGCCAGGGCGATAAAGTCTTCTAGCCAGCGAATTTCCATGCTTTACCTCTCCATGCATAGCGCCATCTAAGGTTCGACGACCGCCTCATAGGCGGCCTTCTTCAACAGCGTGGCACGCAACCCGCGTGCCGTCATCCTGTGTCTGCAGGACAGGGATTTCCTGTTTACAGCGCGCATTGGCATGGGGGCAACGGCCATGAAACACGCAGCCGGTGGGCAGGTTAACCGGTGTAGGTACTTCGCCGGAGAGCCGGATGTGCTGGGGACGGTCGTCTTCAAGCCGTGGAATCGCCGACAGCAACGCCTGAGTATAAGGATGGCGAGGCTTGGCGAATAATGTCGAGGTGGTAGCAATTTCACATACCGTGCCCAGGTACATGACGGCAACACGGGTCCCGAAATGCTCGACGACTGCCAGGTCGTGGGTGATAAACAGATAGGTCAGGTTGCGCTCTTGCTGAGCTTCCATGAGCAGATTGAGTACCTGCGCCTGAATGGAGACGTCCAGCGCGGAAATGGGCTCATCGGCGACGATAAACTCGGGGTCAACGGCCAGGGCGCGGGCAATGGCAATACGCTGGCGCTGGCCGCCGGAAAATTCGTGGCCGAAGCGCTTGCCCCAGTCCGGGTCAATGCCCACCGACCGCATTACATCTTCGACCTTCTGTTCAATTTTTTCACGGTCCCAGTCGGTGTGGTGAAGACGCAGCGGCTCCTCCAGCGTTTGCTGGATGGTCATGCGGGGGTTGAGCGACGCATAGGGGTTCTGAAAAATCATCTGCATGCGCTTGCGGTAGGGCAGCAGTTGCCGCGAACTCAGGTTGTCAATGCGCTCGCCTGCGTAGCGAATCTCGCCTTCCGAAGGGGTAATCAGCCCCATTACCATGCGTGCAACGGTGGATTTGCCGCAGCCGGACTCGCCCACTACGCAAAGCGCTTCGCCGCGTTTTATGTCGAGATCGACGCCGTTGATGGCGTGCACATATTCCTGGTGGCGAACCAGCTTGCCACCCTTGAAGCGTAATTGTTCAAGAAAATCGCCCGACAAAGAAAAGCGCTTGTTCAAGCCTCGAATCTGCAACAGCGAGTCGTCACTTTTCTCGTTCTGGGTCGGCGTCGGGTGGGCCGCCTTGGCCTCAGCGGGCGCGGTCATGAGGTTTCCTCCTTCAAGCGGCGGTCTTCAATCATTTCAGCGACCATGTGGCACGCCACGCGGCAGTTGCCGGACTCGACAAAGCCTGGAACCTGCTCGGTGCAGGCGGGGCGGGGCTTTCCGTCTGCGCGATTGATAAAGTTACAGCGCGGGTGAAACGCGCAGCCGCTGGGCAGGTTTGAAAGCGATGGCATGCTGCCGCGGATTTGATTGAGCTTTTCGCCGGGGGTGGCCATCTGCGGCAGGGCGTTAATCAGCCCTTGGGTGTAGGGGTGCTGCGGGTCGTTTATGATTTCCCGCGTGGGCCCTTGTTCGATCACACGGCCGGCGTACATGACCAGCATGCGCTGAGTCACCTGGCTGACCACACCCAGGTCGTGGGTGATCAGAATCAAGCCGACGTTGTGCTGCTCGCAGAGTTCCAGAAGCAACGCCATGATTTCGGCCTGAATGGTCACGTCCAACGCCGTGGTGGGCTCGTCGGCAATGATGATATCCGGGTCCAGCAGTAGTGCGATGGCAATGATCACCCGCTGGCGCATGCCACCGGAAAGCTCGTGGGGGTACTGATCCAGGCGGGTTTCCGGCGATGGGATCTGTACCTGGCGCAGTTTATCCAGACAAATCGCGCGTGCCTCCTTGCCGGAAATACGCCGGTGAGCCTTCAGGCACTCGACCATCTGTTCACCGATGGAGAGCACCGGGTTCAGCGTCATCATCGGGTCCTGGAAAATCATCGAGATGCGGTTGCCACGTACCTTGCGCAGGCCACGCTCGGACATGGTGTTGAGCGTCTTGCCCTCGAAGTTGATGCTGCCCCCGGCAATAAAGCCGGGCTTGGCAATCAGGTTGAGCAGTGAAAACGCGGCCACGGATTTACCGGCGCCAGATTCGCCGACAATGCCTAAGCGCTCGCCACGTTCAAGGGTAAAATTGACGTCGCGCAGTGCGCGCACTTCGCCCTGGCGCAGGCCGAAGCGCACGTCCAGATTTGTCACTTCCAGTAGTGCCATGGTGTCCTCAGCCTTTGTAGAGTCGCGGGTTCATAACGTCACGGAGCCAGTCGCCCAGCAGGTTGATGGACAAGACCAGTACCACCAGTAACGCCCCGGGAATGAGCGTGATCCACCACGAACCCGACTGGATATAGTCGAACCCGGATTTGATCAGCGAGCCAAGCGACGGGTGGGTTTCGGGCATACCCAGGCCGAGAAACGACAGGGCGGCTTCTGAAATGATGGCGTTGGCAATCTGTACCGTCGAAATGACGAAGATCGGCGACAGGGTGTTGGGCAGCACATGGCGGAACATGATGCGTTTGCTTCTGAGCCCCATGACGCGGGCGGCGTCGACGTATTCCTTGTTCTTCTCGGCGAGCACCGAAGCGCGCACGGTACGCGCATATTGGGGCCACTCGGCAAGGCCGATAATCAGCACCAGCAGCGGCACGGCGTAGGCGCTGAACGTCTCGCCGCCAAAAATCGCCTTGACCAGCGCGCCGACGATAATCGCGACCATCAGGGTCGAGAATGACAGCTGGATATCGGCGAGACGCATCAGGAAAGCATCGATACGACCACCCAGATAGCCGGCGAGCAGGCCAAAACAGACGCCGATCAGCGCCTGAAGAGCCACGGCGCCAAAACCGATAATCAGCGACACGCGCGCGCCGTACAGAATCGTCGAGAGCATATCCCGGCCCTGGGCGTCGGTGCCCAGCAGGTACTGGGCGTCGCTACCCTCGACCCAGAACGGCGGCAGTTCCGAAGCGAGAATATCGATTTGTGCCAGGTCATAGGGGTTCATGGGCGAAAGCCACGGCGCGAGTACGGCGACGGCGACCAGCGCGATGAATACCACCAGACTGACCTGAGCGACCATGTCGCGTTTGAAGCTGTAAAACAGATACGAGTCGCGGAAGCGTTCCCAGCGGCTGGGAAGCGCGGAAGAAGATGCATTCATGCGGGCTTTCCGGTGAGTTTGATAGTGGGGTTAACCAGGCCATAAATCAGGTCGACGATCGTATTGGTGATCACGAATATCAGGCCCACGATCATGAGATAGGTCACGATGAGCGGAATATCAGAACGCTCGATGGCATCCAGGAACATCAGCCCCATGCCGGGCCACTGGAAGACGGTTTCGGTCAGGATGGTGTAGGCGACCAGCGTACCAATCTGCACGCCGCCGACGGTGATGACCGGCAGCATGGTATTTTTCAAGGCGTGCAGAAAATAGATGCGACGCATGGAAATGCCCTTGGCCCGCGCAAACTTGACGTAGTCCGACTGCATCACCTCGAGCATTTCGGCACGGATCAGGCGAATAAACAGCGGCAGCATGATGGAGGCCAGTGAAACGGCGGGGAGTACCAGGTAGGTCAGCCCCTCCAGGCTTGCAAAGTTGGTTTCCCAGGTGCCAAACACGGGGACCGGATCACCTCGGCCGTAAGCAGGCATGCCACCCTCGGTGGATATCACGCCGTTGAGCCAACTGCCCCAGGCGGTATCGACGGGAAAAGGGGTCCAACTGACGCCGATGGCAAACAGTTGAATCAGCATGATCGCGGTAAGAAATACCGGGATCGAGATGCCGACAATCGAGACGCCCATAAAAAAGCGGGAAAGCCAGGCGCGAGGTTTGATGGCGCTATAAACGCCAATCGGCACCGACAGGGTGATGATTAAAAAGGTAGCCGCGGCCACGAGCTCCAGCGTCGCCGGTAGGTGGCGCGCAATGACCTCGGTGGTGGGCTGGTTGAAAACGTATGAATAGCCGAAATCAAACTGCGCTGCATTAACTGCAAAGCGCGCGTACTGCACCAGGAAAGGATCGTTGAGCCCAAGCTCTTCACGAAGTTCGGCACGTTCGCTCTCCGGTACCGACTGGCCGACCATCTGTTGAATCGGGTCGCCCAGGTTATCTTGTATAGCGAAGGCAATGATGCTGATGACAAACATCACCAGCAGCGCATGGAAGAGGCGCTTAACCAAAAAGGCGATCATGAAAACGTTTCCGTCAGTAAAACAGGTAGGGCTCGCCCCGAAGCGGATAACCTCGGGGCGAGCTTTTCGAATGACGCTGGGTTAATTCACTGGCGCCTTATTCGGCGTCCATGACCAGGTCACCCAGGTAGGGGAAGTTCATCACGTTGACCACCGGCTCGATGTTGACGTGATTGGCCGACGCCCAGGCCAGGTCCTGCCAGTGCAGCGGTATAATCGCAGCTTCGTCGTAAAGAGTTTGCTCGACTTCCTGAAGCATGGCCGCCCGCTTGGCGCGATCCACTTCCACGTTGGCCTCGGCCACCAGTGCATCAAGCTCTGGATTGCAGTAGTTACCTGCATTGTACTGTCCGGCGCCGGTGTCCGGATCCGGGCAGGCCGTCAAGTATTCGTGGAAATTGGCGCTGTCTTCGGTGTCTGCGTGCCAGCCGATCAGCATCATGTCGGCGGCGCGGTCATCGTACTCGCCCCAGTATTGTGCTTTGGGAAGCGTGCTCAGATCCACGTTGACGTTGATGCGAGCCAGCATCGCTGCCACGGCCTGGGCAATCTTGGCATCGTTCACGTAGCGATTGTTGGGCGCCATCATCGTGATGTCAAAGCCGTCTTCATAGCCTGCTTCGGCCATCAGTTCCTTGGCACGCTCCAGGTCGTGGCGAAGCTCAAGGCTTTCGATATGACCAGCGTAACCTTCCGGAGAAAACTGCGCGGCAGGCGTGGCAAAGCCTTTCATCAACCGGTCAGCAATTGCTTCCTGATTAACGGCGTAGGCAAAGGCTTGACGTACGCGTGGATCCTGGAACGCCTCGACACGCTCCTGGTTCATGTGGAAGAAGATGATTCGCGTGCCCGACATCGTTACGAGCTGGGCGTCTTCGCTTTCGCGAACGCGTTCCAGGTCATTGGGCGGTACCGGGGCGATGAAATCAACGTCGCCGGAAAGCAGTGCCGCCACGCGGGTCGCGTTTTCACTGATGGGCGTGAGGATGATGTTATCGACATTGCCCGGTGATTCGGTGTCCCAATAGTTAGGGTTGCGCTCGAACTCGGTACGAACACCCTGCTGACGATCGGCGACGGTATAAGGGCCGGTGCCTGACACGTTACGTGAGGCAAAGGAGTTGCCGTTTTTGACGATTTCGTCTTTCGGGTCACCGTCCTCGGCTTCTCCTGAATAGAAGGCGCTATCCATGGGGAAGACGTAAGTCGCCAGGTTCAACAGCAGCGGGTAGGGTGTCTTGGTGGTGATTTCTACCGTGTAGTCGTCAACGGCAGTGACGCTTTCGATGGGGTCAAAAATCGCTTTGAAGTCAGGACTGCGCTGGAGACGCTCGATAGTCCAGACGACATCGTCGGCAGTGAAGGCGTTTCCGCTGTGAAATTCAACCCCTTCGCGCAGCGACATACGCATGGTGGTGTCGTCGATGCGTTCCCAGTCAGAGGCCAGGCGCGGCTCGAATTCAAGCGCATCATTCCAGCGCACGAGCGGGTCGTGGGTCATGTGCGACAGCTGCAGGATCCCGCCCGACAGCTGTTCGTGAATATCCAGCGATACCGGGTCGGCATCGTAGGCCATACGCAGCGTGTTTTCGGCCTGTGCGGCAGTGGACAGGAGGGCTGTGCTGGCAAGCGTTGCGCCAATCACGGAAGCTAGTAGCGTTTTTTTAAACGTCATCATTATTCCTAATCGTTGTTCCCAAGAAGGATTATTGTTTGTTCGCTTTGCTGCTCTGCCACGCACCCTTGATGCTTCAGGGGGCGCATAACGGCAACAAAACAGACACGGTCAGCTCGAAAGCTATGCGTCTAACATAGTGAGAGGCGAGGGTTCTCTACAATCGAAATAATGACTGACCTCATTCAGCATATGAATGAGGCAGGCGGTGGCGAGCGTTACGGAGAGGAATTGAGACGAAAGGAGTAGTTGGAAACGTCACCCAGGCAGGCTTTCAAATTATCCAAACCGTTGATGTAGCCAGCGATTGATCTCATCAGATTCATACAGCCATTCTTCGCGTCCATCATCGTGGGCAATTTTCAAGCACGGCACTTTGACGCGGCCGCCACCTTCCTGCAGTGCCTTTTTGTGGTCAGGGTCCAACTGGGCATCACGTTTTTCAATCGTCAGCCCCAGGCGGGCCATTTCCTTGCGCACCTTGATACAAAACGGGCAGGTGCGGAACTGATACAACGCCAGGCTGTTACATGCTTCGTCTACCCTGGCCTGTTCCTCAGGCGAGCGCTTTACTGCCTGGGGTGTCGAAAGTTTCTCGGATATCAGCATGATAGGTGCAAGCAATACGCGTAGACCGCGGAAAAAATAGCGTACCAGTATGCGCATAAAGTAACCCTCATCGTAATCATGCTTGCCGTCTCGATTAGAGTAGCGGGAAGCGTAGGCGTATGGACTGACCGGGCATCGTGCAATATCTGAGAGACGTTGTCACTGGAGGATGGTTCCCTTGTGGTATGGCCACCGCTCAAGACAGGTGAGCCCAAAGGCTGGGCGTGCTAGGCTTGCGGGCTGTTTAGGGGTTGTTTAGAGGCGTAGCGATGCATCTGCATATTATCGGAATTTGCGGCACTTTTATGGGCAGTTTGGCGCTGCTCGCCCGGGAGTTGGGTCATCAGGTGAGTGGTTCTGACGCCAATGTCTATCCGCCGATGAGCACCCAGCTGGAAGAAGCGGGAATCAGCCTGATGGAAGGCTACCGGGCCGCGCACCTGCAGCCAGCCCCCGACATGGTGGTGGTAGGCAATGCGCTTTCCCGGGGCAATGAGGAAGTCGAAGCCTTGCTGAACAGCGGCCTCCCGTATACGTCCGGCGCCCAGTGGCTGGCAGAGCACGTGTTGCCGGGGCGGCGGGTAATCGCCGTGGCGGGCACACATGGTAAAACCACCACCGCCAGCCTGTTAGCCTGGTTACTGGAAAGTGCAGGGCTATCGCCGGGGTTTCTGATTGGTGGCCTGCCACGCAACTTTAACGTCTCGGCCCGGCTGGGGGCACTGGATGCGCCTTTCGTGGTGGAGGCCGACGAGTACGACACGGCGTTTTTCGATAAGCGATCCAAGTTTGTTCACTATCGCCCTGATATTGCGGTACTGCATAACCTGGAATACGACCACGCGGATATTTTTCCAGACCTGGCCGCCATCGAGCGTCAATTCCATCATCTGGTGCGAACCGTGCCCAGCCAGGGGCGTCTCTTGGTTGCCGATGGGCAGCCAGCGCTTGAGCGGGTGCTGGAGCAGGGCGTTTGGACGCCCGTTGACTATGTGGGCGACCACCCGGATAGCGCTTGGCAGTTGCGCAGCGAGCGCGCCGATGCAAGCCGTTTCCAGGTCATCTACCGCGATCCTGAAAGTACGATTGAAGAAGATGGCGTGGTGGAGTGGGCCTTGACCGGCGAACACAATGCACGCAATGCCTTGGCCGCATTGGCCGCTGCCTGGCAGTGTGGCGTCGACCTGGCGCGAGGCTGCGCAGCCCTGGCGCGCTTTGAAACCCCACGCCGTCGTCAGGAGGTGCGCGGGGAGGTCAGTGGTATTCAGGTCATCGATGATTTTGCCCATCACCCCACCGCCATTGCGGCGACGCTGCAGGGCCTCAGGGCGGCAACCCCGAAGGGGCGCCTGCTGGCGGTTATCGAGCCGCGTTCCAATACCATGCGATTGGGGGCAATGCGTGAACGCCTGATGGAAAGCGTAGCGGAAGCCGATGCGATTTTCTGGTTTCAGCCGCCCAGTGTGGCCTGGTCGATGGAGGCGCTAGTAGACGCTCAGGCGCATTCGACGCTTTACGATGATATTGACGTGCTGGTGAGCGCCGTCGTCACCCAGGCATCACCTCAGGATCGTATTGTGGTGATGTCGAACGGCAGCTTTGAGGGCGTTCACGAGCGCTTGATAAGCGCATTAGCCGCCAGGAAGGAGGCGTAATGGCAAACCCGATGACAGCGACTTTCAAACCACCGGTCACCGTCGCGCTGACCGGTGCCTCGGGGGCACAGTACGGGCTTCGGCTGATTGAGGTGCTGGTGGCCGCCAACCATGAAGTCTGGGTGATGATCTCCAAGGCCGCCCATATGGTGATCGCCACCGAAACCGAGATTACCCTGCCCGCACAGCCAGAAAGGCTTGCCGCGGCGCTGAGCGAGCGCAGCGGCGCGGCTGACGGGCAAGTTCGCTGTTTTGGTCGTGAAGACTGGATGGCGCCTGTGGCGTCAGGGTCGGGCGCGCCTTCTGCCATGGTGATCTGTCCGTGCTCGACGGGCACGCTGTCGGCCGTGGCCACCGGTGCCAGCAACAACCTGATCGAGCGCGCGGCTGACGTGGCTGTGAAGGAGCGACGCACGCTGGTGATGGTGCCGCGGGAGAGCCCGTTTTCCCCGATTCATCTCGAGCATATGCTGGCCCTGAGTCGGCTTGGCGTGGTCATCCTGCCTGCAGCGCCCGGTTTCTACCATCGTCCTCAATCCATTGATGATTTGATCGATTTTATTGTGGCGCGCATTCTCAATCAGTTGGGCATCGATCACCAATTGATGCCGCGCTGGGGGGAAAAACAATCGACTGCTTCAACAACCAAGGATGGATAGCCAATGATGTCGTGGGCCACGCTCTCGGTATTTGTGCCGACTTTTTTGCTGGTGTCGTTAACGCCGGGTATGTGCATGACGCTGGCGATGGTTCTGGGTATGACCCAGGGCGTCAAGCGCGCCCTCTGGATGATGGTCGGCGAATTAATCGGGGTCGGGCTGGTAGCCGCGGCGGCGGGCGCAGGTGTGGCAGCACTGATGCTGCGCCAGCCAGCGCTTTTTATGGCGTTCAAATGGGTAGGCGGTGCGTACCTGGCCTATATCGGCATCATGATGTGGCGCTCGAGAGGGCGTATGGCGATCCCCAATGAGCTTGAAGCTGGCCCACCGGCAGGGCGGTGGCAATTGGCACTCCAGGGATTTTTAACGGCCGTCGCCAACCCCAAAGGATGGGCGTTTTTCATGGTGCTGCTGCCGCCTTTCCTGGATAGCAGCCGACCTCTCGGCCAGCAACTGATTACGTTGATCGCCGTCATATTGACCATCGAGTTTGCCAGTATGCTGGTCTATGCCACCGGCGGAAAAACCCTGCGTCGTGTGCTGGGTAAAAGCGGCAATGTTCGCCTGTTGAACCGTATTGCCGGGACGTTGATGATTGGTGTGGGGGTGTGGCTGGCGCTGGGATAAGGCCAAGTCGATACGGTCTGGTTGTCTGTCAGGGGGTCGCCAGTGCGTTGCCCCGGTTTTCCAGGCGTTGCAGATAGTGTTCAAAATCTTCTTTGGGGCAGGGCAGGCACGCGGCGATGCGCGCCTCGCACTGTCCGGTTTCGACCAATACACGCCTTGAAAGCGCGCGCTGAAGCCGGTCCCGGACCAGTAGTGCTCCGCTTTCGCTGGTGTCGGGCAATACCAGCCAAAAGGTTGCATTGTCGGCACGCCCCAGCAGGTCGTGGTCGCGGCAGCAGCTATATACCTCGGTGCACAAGGCGCCGAGCAATGCCTGGGCGGCGCGGGCGCCGAACTGCTCTTCCGCCATGTCACGTTGAGGTAAGTGGATGACCAGCACTGCCAAGCGCTGGTTGAGCATATCGGCCCGCTGGTATTCACTGTGCAAACGTTCCTTCAGTGTGTCGATATGGTAGGCGTCGCACTCGCTGTCATTGGGATCGGTGGCTCGCAGCAGTGCGCGACGTCTTGCATGCTCCCAGCGTGGTAGTGCAAGCAAAAGCGCCAGCGCCACGTAACCCATCACCAGGGTAGGCGATGCTTGGGCTAGCGCAGGCATCAACCACCACAGTGGAATTAATACCATATGCAATAAGACCGCGCTCAGCAGGGGAAGCAGCAGGAAAGCGGCGGTCATCGGCAAACCGATCCAGATCAGTGGGGTTTCGGGTTGGTAATAAAGCGCGGCAATGACGCTTGTATAGGTGCAAAAAAGCAGCACCAGCCTCGGCAGGTGAGCGCGCATGTCCTGGCCCAGATGGAGCAGAAAGGCGGCCAGCAGGAGCAGGATCATGAAGCTGGGCATGACGAGGTCGCGATATTCGCCCATGGCATAAAGCCAAACAGTATAGCTGCCCATCAAGGCGATACTGGCTATATACGCCAGCGTCACCAGTTGCCGAGGGAAATGATGCTGAGTCATGGCTGGCCTCGCAATTCGCCTGCCTCTCGTCGGGTCAGCGTTTGAAGCGTTGAGGGGGTAGGGGGCACATCCATTAACTCGATTGGGTTGGCGATAGTGTTGTCGGGTAACGCGTTGATTAATGACTGGTAACGCTCATGCGCTTCGAGTGCCGAGCGAGACAGCATTAACGTTGCCAGGGTCGTGCCATCGAGACGATACACATTCTCGAAGTCGTGGGTAAGTTCGCAGAGTTTTTTGGCTGTTGGCCACAGTTGATGGCGCTTTACATGCAGGACTATTAGTTCGCCATAAATGCCTTCCCGCGCGCAACGCGTCTGTTCCCGCTGGATGTCCCTCACCAACTGCTCGCCAGCCCACAGGTTCAAGCCTGGAACGAGTCGCAACCGTTGGCGAATCGCTCCGTTCATGTCGATCAGCTGTTGTGCACGGGCCAATGCCAGAACGCACAGGATCGCCAGTGAAATAACCATCAATAGCCAGGCGGGTGTCGATAACTGCGGGGCCACCAGCACACTGCTGAGCAGGGCAGCGCTTATGTTGAACGCGGCTACCCAGCTCATTTGCGGTAACATGAACAAGGCCGCCCAGGCCCAGATCAACAGACCGTGGCGTTCCGGAGCGGCGGCAATCAGCCCGAGTAGAAGCGCCCCGGGCAGCAGCTGCCACGGACGGCCACGCGGGTAGCGGTGGCTGAAGTCCAGTAAAAGGGCGGTAATAAATAGCCAGCCTACTGAAAGCCATAGCACCAACGCTGCCGACGGCGGTGCGGAGGGTGTCCATAGGGCAAGCGCTACGGCCGCCGCCAGCAGGTTGGCTCTTAATAGACGTATTTTGTATTTATTTTGCATGGTGGCTTACTATCAACCCTTGGACAGATGCGTGATGGTGAGCGTGATATGCGTAAAATCGTCATTAGAAAGGTGGCGAGAAGTGTTAAATAAGCCCTTAGTATAGCGCTAAAATAGCTTAGCACGCCGCTTAACTTACAGGCTAAATATGACCGAGTGGCTTATGCCCACCGAGAAATTTATGGAGATCGCATGAGCGTTTCAACATCGTTCGACGCCGATGCAAAGCTATCCCTTGAGGCTGGCGATGTCGCGGCCTACATGCAATCACTTGGCAAAGCCGCTCGTCAGGCGGCGAGTGAGCTGCGTCGCGCTGATTCGGGCCAGAAAAACCGAGCGCTGTATGCCATGGCCGCCCGCCTGGATGCGGCCCGTGAGGATGTGCTGGCGGCCAACAGCGAAGACCTGTCAAGAGGGCAGGAAAACGGCCTTGATGCGGCGTTGCTGGATCGTCTGGCCCTCAGCGATGCGCGTATCGACGCCATGATCGAGGGGTTGAGCCAGGTGGCCGCACTGCCCGACCCGGTGGGTGAGATCAGTGACATGCGCTATCGCCCCAGCGGTATTCAGGTGGGAAAAATGCGCGTTCCCCTGGGCGTGATCGGCATCATCTACGAGTCGCGTCCTAACGTGACCCTTGAAGCCGCGAGTTTATGTCTTAAAGCGGGTAATGCCTGTGTGCTGCGGGGTGGCTCCGAGGCGCGTGCGTCCAATGCAGCCATTAGCCGCTGTATCCAGGAAGGGCTTGGCGATGCAGGGCTGCCAGCCGGTAGTGTTCAGGTGGTGGCCACGAGTGACCGCGCAGCGGTCGGGGCAATGATTACCATGCCTGATTATATCGACGTGATCATTCCCCGCGGTGGCAAGTCGCTTATCGAGCGTATTTCCCGCGAAGCGAAGGTGCCGGTCATCAAGCACCTTGACGGTGTCTGTCATGTCTATATCCACAGTCTGGCCGATCCGGCCAAGGCGCTGTCGATTGCGATCAATGCCAAGACTCACCGCTATGGCACCTGCAATACCATGGAAACGCTGCTGGTGGATGCGGCGATTGCCGACCTCCTGCTGCCCGAACTCGCCCGTCAATATGCCGAGCATGAGGTCGAATTGCGTGGCTGCGAGCAAACCCAGGCGCTGCTTCCTCAGGCGCTTCCGGCAAGCGACGATGACTGGAGTGCCGAATATCTGGCGCCGATACTCGCAATCAAGGTGGTCGACGACATTGATGAGGCGATCGCCCATATTGAACGCTATGGTTCGCATCACACCGACGCCATCGTGACTGAAGACTACTCGCTAGCCCGCCGTTTTATGGCCGAAGTGGACTCAAGCTCGGTGGTCGTTAACGCCTCGACTCGTTTCGCCGATGGGTTCGAATATGGCCTGGGGGCTGAAATCGGCATCTCCACGGATAAGTTGCATGCCCGAGGGCCGGTTGGGCTTGAAGGCTTGACCACTCAGAAGTACGTGGTCATGGGTAGTGGCCAGGTTCGCGAATGACCCGGCCGGCACGTATCGCCATGCTCGGCGGCACCTTTGATCCGGTGCATAATGGTCATTTGCGCAGCGCGGTGGAGTTGCGTGATGCGCTAGGGCTGGACACAGTCCACATGATACCCGCACCGCAGCCGCCCTTGCGCGATACGCCTCAGGTATCGCCGCAACAGCGCCTTGAACTGTTACAAACGGCCATTGGTGATACGCCAGGTCTCAAGGCCGATGGGCGTGAGCTTGAGCGTGATGGTCCTTCCTATAGCGTGGATACGCTGCGTTCGCTTCGCCATGAGTACGGTGAACAGGCGCGACTGGTCATGGCCATAGGCTGGGACGCGTTTTTGCGGCTTGACCAATGGCACAAGCCTGAGCAGCTGTTTGCGTTTGCCCACCTGGTGGTGATCGCCCGACCAGGCCATGCCGATGCACCGTCGAGGCCTCTTATGGAACTGCTGGACGAGCGTGAAGTCGATAGCGTGTCCCGTTTAATGGCCTCGCCTCACGGGCAGGTATTACGTGTCACCTTGCCTTCCACGATGGCCATTTCAGCAACCCACATTCGCCAGTGGCTGGGGCAGGGCAAAAGCGTACGTTTTCTGGTCCCCGAGGCGGTGGAAAGTACCATTTTACGCGAAGGGCTGTATCAGCGCTGGCAGTCCGCTTATTAGTCGTTACAATGGCCCGCTTCAAAAAGCGCATTACATGGGGTTATCGTTAGGAGATATGCACATCGATACATTGAAGAGCGTAGCGCTTGATGCGCTGGAAGAATTGAAGGCTCGAGACATCGCTCAGTTGGACGTCACTGGGCTGACCGACGTTGCCGATATCATGTTGATTGCCAGCGGTACGTCAACCCGCCATGTTGCTGCCCTGGCCCAGAACGTGGTTGAAAAAGCCAAAGCTGCCGGGCTATCCCCGCGGGGTGTCGAGGGGGGTGACAACGCCGACTGGGTGCTTGTCGATCTGAGCGACGTGATTGTTCACATCATGCTGCCTGAAGCACGCGCCCTGTATGACCTGGAACGTTTATGGGCCGATTTGCCCAGCGACACCGGGCGGCGTGAGCTTTCTCTAAGTGACGAGCCGGCCAGCATGTCATGAAAATCCGCCTGTTGGCGGTGGGCAGTAAAATGCCCGCCTGGGTGGAAGAGGGCGTAGAAACCTACCGCAAGCGCCTGCCGAAAGATTTCAGCCTGGATATCGAAGAGGTGGCGCTGGGCCAGCGTGGTAAAAATGCGGATATAGCCCGGGCTCGGGAACAAGAGGCGGAGCGCATTCGCAGCAAGCTACGTGGCAACGAGCATGTGGTCGCGCTGGAGGTTGATGGCAAGGCCTGGACCACCGAGCAGCTCGCCCGGCAGGCCGATGGCTGGCGACTGCAAGGTCAGGACGTGGTGCTGCTGGTTGGCGGCCCGGACGGGCTTGATCCTGCTGTGTCGGCGATGGCTCAGCAGCGCTGGTCGTTATCGCCACTTACCTTACCTCATCCATTGGTGCGTATCATGCTCGCCGAGCAGCTTTATCGTGCCTGGACGCTGCTGGTGGGGCATCCCTACCATCGTTGAGTTATTCAGACAGCTGGATGCCCTTCATCGATTGAATGAGAGTTAGTCATCGCTATGCCACCGCGCTCCGACAAGCTTAAGAACACCGAGCAAGAACTTCGGATTTTTCGTGCCAGAGCCTTACTGGCCTTTGTGGTTGTGGTGGCCTTGACGAGCCTGCTGGTTGGACGTCTGGCTTATCTGCAGGTTGCTCAGCATGATGTTTACAGCACACGCTCTGAAAAAAATCGTGTTCGCGTTGAACCCTTGCCGCCTAACCGTGGGTTGATATACGACCGCAACGGGGTGCTACTGGCGGAAAACCGGCCCACCTACAACCTGACACTGGTGCGCGAGCGATCGGAAGACGTCGATGAAACCCTGGAGCTTCTGGTCGAGCTTCTTGAACTCAAAGGTGAAGAAATCAGCACCTTCTATGAGCGCTCCCAGCAATGGCAGCGCCCATTTCAGCCCGTTCTTCTGGCGAGCGACCTCAGTGAGGAGCAGATTGCCCGGTTAGCCGTTAATCGTCATCAGTTACCCGGAGTGGAGGTCGAGGCTCAATTACTGCGTTATTACCCCAATGCTGAGGTGATGGCGCATGCGCTGGGTTATGTCGGACGCATCAACGCCGAAGAGTTGGCTAACCTGGATGCGACCCGCTATGCCGGAACGCACTTTATCGGCAAGACGGGTATCGAGCGGTTTTACGAGGATGAACTGCACGGCCAGGCAGGCTTGCGAAGGGTTGAAACCAACGCGCGGGGGCGTGTGCTGCGTGAGCTTGGACGCACCGACCCAGTGCCCGGCAAGGATTTGACGTTGACCCTTGATTCGTCGCTGCAGATGCTCGCCTACGAGTTGATGGATGGCCGCCGGGGTTCCATCGTCGCCATCGAGCCAGACAGTGGCGAGATACTTGCCATGGTCTCGACGCCCGGTTTTGACAGTAATCAGTTTGTCACCGGTATCGACAGGGCCTCGTATCAAGCACTCCAGGAAAATCTTAACTTGCCGTTGTTCAACCGGGCAACTCGTGGTCACTATCCGCCCGGCTCGACGATCAAGCCTTTCCTGGCGCTTGGCGGACTTGTCGATGGAGCGATCACGCCCGATACCACCATCAACGACCCCGGCTATTATCAATTGCCCAATGATTCAAGGCGTTATCGAAACTGGCTGCGTTGGGGGCACGGTCGCGTGGATCTGGAACGCGCGCTGGCGGTGTCCAACAATACCTTTTATTACTCGCTGGCACACGAAATGGGCATTGATAGTCTCCATGAGCAAATGACCAACTTCGGTTTTGGTCAGCGTGTTGCGCATGATGTCCAGAGCCAGAGCTCAGGCTTGATGCCATCGCGTGAATGGAAGCGCGAACGTTTTAACCAGCCCTGGTATCCAGGTGAGACACTATCCGTGGGCATCGGTCAGGGGTACTGGCAGGTTACACCGCTGCAGTTGGCCACCGTCACGGCCACATTGGCCAACCGTGGTGATTGGGTGAAGCCTCGTATGGCGCGAAAAATTGGTGATAAGCCGCTGGAACGGGACCTGCCCGATACCCCGGAGGATATCAACCTGGCACAAGACGACTGGTGGGACAGTGTGTTCAGCGGCATGGAAAAGGTGGTGAGCGGCAGAGAAGGGACCGCGCGGCGTACTGGTGTGGGTCTTGAGTATCGCATGGGGGGCAAATCGGGCACGGCACAAGTGTTTTCGCTGGGCCAGGACCAGCGCTACGATGCCGACGAGCTCGAAGAGCGCCTGCGTGACCATGCGCTGTTCATTGCCTTTGCGCCTATCGAAGACCCGCAAATTGCCGTTTCGGTCATCGTTGAAAATGCTGGTGGCGGGAGTACCCACGCCGCCCATCTTGCCAGGGCGATGACCGATGAATGGTTGCTGGACGACGATGCCCCCGAAGTCGACGAGGTGCGCGAGACCCTGGAAACCGATACCAGCAACGTGGAGGGCAACTGATCATGCCATGGCAGGCCATAACCCGATCACTACGCGGCCATCCGGTGCGTCCCAGCGGTGGTATCCCCAAGCGTCGCAGTATCTGGGAGCGCATTCATCTTGACCCCTGGCTACTGGGCCTCCTTCTGATCCTGATGAGCAGTGGCCTGCTGGTGATCTATAGCGCCTCTGGCCAGAGCATGAACGTGGTCATTGCCCAAGCTATTCGCTTTGGTGTCGCGCTGGTGGCAATGGTGGTGGTGGCCCAGTTTTCACCGATCTTTTTCATGCGCTGGGCACCCGTAGCCTACGGGGTCGGCGTGCTGATGCTGGTAGCTGTAGAACTGGTCGGTGATTTTGGCATGGGCGCTCAACGCTGGCTGGAAATCCCAGGTGTCATCCGCTTTCAGCCCTCGGAAATGATGAAGCTGGCCGTTCCCATGATGGTCGCGGCCTATCTCTACCGCTGTGAACTGCCCCCCAAGCTGAAAGATATTGTGGTCTGCGCATTCATTATTGGTCTTCCGGTCGCATTGATTGCCGCCCAGCCCGATTTGGGCACGTCACTGTTGGTTGCCAGTGCGGCGATCATCGTCGTGTTGCTGGCCGGTTTGTCGTGGCGACTGATCGGATTGGTGTCTGTGCTATTGATTTCAGGCTTTCCCTTGCTGTGGATGAACCTGCATAACTATCAGCGCCAGCGCATACTGACGTTTCTGAATCCGGAGACGGATCCGCTCGGCTCAGGCTGGAATATCATCCAGTCAACGACCGCCATTGGTAGCGGCGGTGTTTTTGGTAAGGGGTGGCTTGAGGGAACGCAATCACAGTTGGAGTTTCTGCCTGAGCGTCATACTGACTTTATCGTTGCGGTGCTGGGCGAAGAAGTTGGGCTTATCGGTATGGTGGTACTGATTTTTCTGTACCTGCTCATTGTGAGTCGCGGGCTGTGGTTGGCTAGCGAGTCGCAGAATACCTTTGGCCGTCTAGTCGCCGGCAGCATCATTCTGACGTTTTTTATCTATGTATTTGTCAATATCGGTATGGTGAGTGGAATATTGCCGGTCGTTGGGGTGCCGTTGCCGCTGGTCAGCTACGGCGGCACCTCAAGCGTGACCTTGCTGGTGGGTTTCGGTATTCTCATGTCGATTCACGCGCATCGTCGGCTTCTTCCACGCTAGCGGTAGCGATAGAAAATCACAGCGCAGCCCACAGGAGCAGTGAGTGAATGAATAGAGCCAAACGGATGGCGGTTGTCGGCGTTTTGGGGGTTATGGTCGGCGGCCTGGCGTTTCCTCTAATGGCGGAGGATGACGGTGCCCAGAATTTCGACCCTGAGCACCATGAAGGCGCGCGTGCATTGGTGAAAAGTCTTGAGGACGAAGGATTGCCGAGCGACTGGTTAAACCGACAGTTGCGTCAGGCCAGACTGCGTCAGTCGGTGCTGGATGCCATGGCGGGGGCCGCCGAGCGTCATCTTGAATGGCACGAATACCGCGATATTTTCATGACCCAGCAGCGTATTGAAGAAGGCGTCGAGTTTCAGCAGGCCCATCAGGATGCGTTTGCCAAAGCGGAAGACGTTTACGGTGTTCCCCGCGACATCATTACCGCGATTATCGGCGTCGAGACCTACTATGGTCGCTACCGGGGTAGCCATCCGGTACTGGATTCCTTGGCGACGTTGGCCTTTGAGCATCCCACGCGGGGGAGTTTTTTTAGTCGTGAGCTAGAGGCCTTTCTGCAGATTGCGTACGAGCAGCAAGTTGACCCTTCGGCCCTAAAGGGCTCCTATGCCGGGGCAATGGGCTACCCCCAGTTTATTCCGACAAGCTATCAAGCCTATGCCGTTGACTTCGATGATGACGGGCAGCGCGATCTTTGGAACAACCCGGTTGACGCGATTGGCAGCGTTGCCAATTATTTTGCGGAGCACGGCTGGCAGGAAGGGCGTGCGGTCTATTACCCGGCGGAGGGGCCTGAAACGATGCCCTCTGATCTGTCCGTCAACCAGATAACACCCCCCGATACGTCGTTGGAGGCCTTGCAACGCGCAGGTATCACGCCGGATGTGGCGCTGGATGAAAGCGCCTCGGTCACGCCGCTGGTGCTTACTCTGAGCGATGGTCAACTGACGTATCGGCTCGGTGATCACAATTTTTACGTAATTACCCGCTACAATCACAGCCATCTTTATGCCATGGCCGTTGCCGAGTTGGCAGAAGCCATCTCCGCTGAGGCGCAAGCGGTGGGCGTAAAAAGTCTCCAGGGTGAGGATGACGCATGAAGTATTACGTTAACGTCTGGCAGCAATTAGGTTGTGCTGCCTTGATTCTGGTGGTTGTCAGCGGCTGTGCAAGTCACGAGCCGATGAGTGGCTCAAGCCAGTCAGCGCAAAATCGCACAGGAGCAAGTGCCGAGCCGAGCAATGATCGTGATACTGCCGGCGGGCGTTACGCCATGAGCGGGGATGCCTATCCGCTCGAGCCGCCGGATGTCTCCAGCGTGCCGGATGCAGTGCCCCGCGATGAACCGCTTTCACGGGCAGGCAACCGATCAACCTACGAGGTTTGGGGTAAGACCTATCATGTCTTGCCCGATGCCGACGGGTACACCAAGCAGGGGCTGGCCTCCTGGTACGGCGAAAAGTTTCACGGCTACGCAACGTCGAACGGTGAAATCTATGACATGTACAAAATGTCGGCGGCGCATCGTTCGCTCCCGCTGCCCACCTATGCACGTGTGACCAGTGAACGTAACGGACAGTCGGTGATTGTCAGGGTCAATGACCGTGGTCCTTTCCACAGTGACCGCGAAATTGATCTTTCCTACGCGGCAGCTGCCAGGCTGGGTATTCTGGATGAAGGGACTGGCGCGGTGACGGTCGAGGCGATAAATCCCGAACAGTGGCAGGCGCAGCGTTCGCGTAACACGTCTCGGTCAACGCCTGTGCCCGACACGGCAACGGCAAGTGCACCGGTAACGCCCGAGCGCAACAGAGATAATCCGCCGAGCGAGCCAAGTGGTGGGGTCGTCTATTTACAAATAGCCGCGTTAGGCGATTCCCAAAACGCTCAGAAAATGCGTTCAGAATTGAGCAATACCATTTCTCACGATGTGCGTGTGAACCAGGACGACGACATTTATCGCGTTCAGGTGGGGCCGGTCGCTGCTGATCAAGAGAGTGACGCTCGCAAAGCGTTACACGATGCGGGCTTTACCGATGTGTTTATCGTGCGATAATTGTTAATCGATATTTTAGACGCGCGCTACTGAGCGCGTTTTTTTCAAGTCAATGAGAATGTGATCATGAAAGTGTTAAGTGCTTTGTTTTCTTCTGCGCGGCTTTGTGTGTTTGCGGCGGCCATTGTGGTCGCCCCTGCTGTCAGTGCTCAAGAGACGCCCCAGCCGCAAACGATTATTCCCGCACCGCCGCAGTTGGCCGCCAGCTCGTGGATATTAATGGATGCCGATAGCGGCAAAGTACTGGCACAGCATGATGCGGATGAGCGCTTACCGCCCGCCAGTTTGACCAAGTTAATGACCGCCTATCTGGTAGAGCGTGAGCTGGATCGGGGTAGCATTGCCCTTGATGATCAGGTGAGCATCAGCGAAAAAGCGTGGCGTACGGGCGGTTCTAAAATGTTCGTCGAAGTCGGCGACCAGGTCGCGGTTGAAGACCTGCTGCATGGCATCATCATTGTGTCTGGCAACGACGCCAGTGTGGCGATGGCCGAGCACCTGGCGGGCGGTGAAGCCCCGTTTGCCGATTTGATGAACCAGCATGCGGCGCGACTGGGCATGGAAAATTCCAATTTTGAAAACCCGACCGGGCTGCCGGGAGAAAACCACTACTCATCTGCCCGCGATATGGCCCTGTTGACTCAACATATCGTCAATGACTATCCAGAGCATTACGCCATCTACTCTGAGCGTGAGTTTACCTTCGGCGGTATTTCGCAACCGAACCGTAACCGCCTGCTGTGGCGAGACCCAACGGTGGATGGTCTGAAAACCGGCTGGACCTCCGAGGCCGGTTATTGCCTGGTGTCCTCGGCTAAACGAGACGACATGCGGTTGATTTCCGTGGTCATGGGGACCGATTCTGAAGAGGCCCGTGCTCAGGAAACTCAAAAACTGCTCAGCTACGGCTTCCGGTTTTTTGAAACCATGAGCCTTTACGAACGTGGTGCCGTGCTGGCCACGCCGCGTGTCTGGGGTGGTGATATCAATGAGGTTCGCGTCGGAGTGGATGAAGCCGTCACCATGACATTGCCGCGTAACCGCAATGACGAGCTGCGTGCACGCCTGAATCTCAACGCTGAGCTCCAGGCGCCCCTCAGTGTCGGCGACGAGGTGGGTACGCTCGAGATTCACATGGGTGACGATGTCGTCGGTGAACGGCAGCTAGTGGCACTGGAAGACGTTGAAGAGGGCGGCTTTTTCAAGCAGTTGCTTGATCAGGTTCGCCGCTTTTTCTCTAACCTGATCAGTAATTTTACTGATTGATGGTCAGCTGTCTTGCCGTCAAAGCAGGAATATCATTTGCAAAACCAGTGAGTTTGTCATGTCAAAAGGTGGACAAAACAGCTTTCGCGATCTGCGTCAGCCGGCGGCACAAGAAGCGCCCAAGATCAGCTTTCCTTGCCCCTATCCGTTAAAAGTAGTGGGTGACGCCACGGAGGATTTCCCGGCACGGGTTTGCCAGGTGATTGTCCGCCACGATCCCGACTTTGATGAGGCGACGATGCAAGTCATTGATAGCCGCAACGGACGCTTTCAATCGGTGAGGGTCACCATCACGGCAACCGGTGAACAACAGCTGAAGCAATTGTTCGACGAGCTGAAGGCCACTGGCCTCGTGCATATGGTGGTGTAATGACAACACCGCCCATCGAACTGCATGTGTTGGGCCGCAAGCCCTATCTGCCGGTTTGGCAGGCCATGCGTTCGTTGACGGATCATCGAGATCCACAGACGCCTGATCAGTTCTGGCTGGTCGAGCACGACCCGGTGTTTACCCAAGGCCAGGCCGGTAAGCCCGAGCATGTGCTGATGCCGGGCGACATTCCGGTCGTGCAGACCGACCGCGGCGGGCAGGTCACCTACCATGGACCCGGCCAGGTGGTGTTGTATCCGTTGCTCGACGTGCGGCGGGGTAAACTGGGCGTGCGTACGCTGGTGACCGCGCTTGAAAATGCGGTGATCAGCGTGCTGGCAGACTACGGTGTGTCGGCAAGGGCGCGTCCCGATGCGCCGGGCGTCTACGTGAAGGGCGACGCAGGGGAAGCCAAGATCGCGTCTCTAGGTCTGCGTATTCGCCGCGGAGCGAGCTTTCACGGTGTGGCGCTAAATGTCGACGGGGATCTGACGCCTTTTTCCTACATCAATCCCTGTGGCTATGCGGGCATGCCGATGACACGCTTGGCCGATTGGGTAACCTTGCCAAGCGACCATCGGGTAGGCGAGCAGTTGGCTGAAGCGCTGGCCGTCCAGTTGGATCGTTCACTGGTAACAGGCGTGCAACCGCCACCGCTGAATGCATAGCGGTGGCCGGTGGGGCTGATTAGCCGACATTGAGGGCCGGAATGATATTGGGATCCGGTTCTTCCTGGCCTGGCACGGCTGCCGGCGAAGCCAGCCCGAGGTTGTTCTTCTCGAAGACGCGGTCAGCACGGTAGCTTGAGCGAACAAGTGGGCCAGATGGCACTTCCATAAAGCCTTTCTCAAGCCCGATTTCGCGGTAGCGGTCGAACTCTTCAGGCGTTACCCAGCGCTCCACTGGCAGGTGATTCTTGGTCGGACGCAGATATTGTCCCAGGGTCACGATATCGACGCCGATTTCGCGAAGATCGTCGAATGTCTTGAGAATCTCTTCGTCTGTTTCACCCAGGCCAAGCATCAGGCTGGTTTTGGTGATCACGTCAGGACGGTAACGTTTTGCGTGGGCCAGGACGTCAAGGGTCTTGCGGTAGCCTGCACGCGGGTCACGAACCCGGCTGGTCAGGCGCTCAACCGTTTCGACGTTTTGGGCAAAGACTTCCAGACCTGAATCGGCAACTTGCTCGATGGCCGCGGGCGCCCCGTCAAAATCCGGGGTCAGTGCTTCAACCACCACGTGGGGGGTGCGTGCCTTGATGGCGCGAATGCAGTTGGCGTAGTGGCTGGCCCCCCCATCGTCTAGGTCGTCACGGTCCACCGAGGTAAGCACGATATAGCGCAGGCCCATCAACTCGACTGATTTTGCCGTGTTGTCTGGCTCTTCATGGTCGAGCCAGCCTTTCGGGTTGCCTGTGTCGACTGCACAGAAACGGCAGGCGCGGGTGCACACCGACCCCATCAGCATGATCGTCGCCGTGCCGTTGCTCCAGCACTCGCCCATGTTAGGGCAGTGGGACTCGGCGCACACCGTGCTAAGCCGATGGGTGGCAACGTTCTTTTTGACCGCCTCAAAGCGCTCGCCACCAGGGATTTGAGCGCGAAGCCATTTGGGCTTGCGATCCAGAGAAGGGGCATCGGCGTCTGCTTTGCGCTGCTTCATGCCATCTTTAATCACCGTCATGCCGTGTTCATTGCGGAATTTTTCACCGCTGGGGACACGTGGCGAGGTGTTATTGCTCATAGCGAGAGAGCCTCTCTACTGGGCGGCAGGCAATGTCATGCGGCGATGTAAGCCATGTCCGACTGCATGCCGATTGATACGTAGGTAGTAAGACATAATGTAACATAGGTTGGCTTTTGCATGACACCGCAGGGTGGATACCTGTCATGGGTAACCTGTGCACCGGTAATAGATTATACCAATGAGTCTGCGTTAGGCATCGACGTGATGCGGGGAAAGGCCTAAACTATATTGCGTTGCAGCATCATTGCTTTCGGGTTCGATGCTACCGCATCAACCCAATGGGAGATCCTATGAATTTCTTCGCTAACCCTTTATCGCCGACTCATAAAAACCAGGATAAAGCGACGGCATCTGTCAGTGATGCCATGGCCACGCTGTTCGATCCTTTCGGATTTGGCCGCGCCGCCTTTGATTACTGGCGAGATAGCGTTGAGCGTAGCGTGCTTTACCTGGACGTGATGCGTGAGCGCGGGAATCAATACCTGGCACATATGGAACAGACCAAACCCAGTGTGCTGGGGTTTGACACCGAAGTGTTGGTGGATGGGCGTACATTGCCGCAGCCTACCAACTATGAATTGCTGCGCGTGATACCGCCGGAAGGCATTGAAACAGATCCTGAAAGCCGTCCTTTTGTAGTGGTCGACCCGCGAGCCGGTCATGGACCCGGTATCGGTGGTTTCAAGCCCGACAGCGAGCTTGGTGTCGCATTAAAAGCGGGTCATCCTTGTTACTTTATCGGCTTTCTACCGTTTCCCGAGCCCGGACAAACGGTTGAAGATGTGGTCGAGTCTGAAGTGGCGTTTCTGCGTCATGTGATCGAGCGTCATCCTGAAACCAGCGAAAAGCCCATGGTGGTGGGGAATTGCCAGGCGGGCTGGCAGATCATGATGGCGGCGGCCCTGGAGCCTGAGGTGTTCGGCCCGATTCTGATCGCCGGTGCGCCGCTTTCGTATTGGGCAGGCGAGCATGGCAAGGCCCCCATGCGTTATACCGGGGGCATGACCGGCGGTAGCTGGATAACCGCGATGACCAGCGACCTGGGTAATGGCCTATTCGACGGTGCCTGGCTGGTGCAGAATTTCGAGCGTCTCAACCCGGCGAACACCTATTGGAAAAAGCAGTACCACCTGTTTGACAATATTGATACTGAGGCAAATCGATACCTCGAGTTTGAGCGCTGGTGGGGTGGTCACGTAGTCCTTGGTGGCGAAGAGATTCAATATATCGTCGACAACCTGTTTGTCGGCAACCGGCTATCCACCGCACAGTTGGTCACGCGTGATGGTCGCCGCATCGACCTGCGCAACGTGCGCTCGCCGGTGGTGGTATTCTGCTCGCGGGGTGACGATATTACGCCGCCGCCACAGGCGCTGGGTTGGATCCGTGATCTTTACGAAGATGAAAAAGATATCATTGCCAATGAACAGACCATTGTTTATTGCCAGCATGATACAACCGGTCACCTGGGTATCTTCGTGTCGAGCAGCGTGTCGCGCAAGGAGCATACCGAGTTCACGGCCAACATGGATTATATCGATGTGATGCCGCCGGGGCTTTACGAAACCACGATTACACACGCCGATGAACGCCACGACGGCGAGAGCCTTGAGCGGGACTACCTGCTTGAATTTTCGCCGCGTAACTTTGACGAGCTTGATCGTGAAGTCATGCACAAGCCCGAAGATGACCGGCGTTTCGCGACCGTGGCGCGTATTTCCGAAATCAACCTGGGTCTTTATCGACTTTATATGCAGCCCTGGCTTCAGGCGGTCATGACCCCTGAAGCCGCCCGCTGGATCCGCCGGATGCACCCGATTCGTTTGGGCTACAAGCTGCTTTCTGACCGTAACCCGATGAGTGTGCCGCTACCCGTGATGGCAGAGCAGGTTCGCCAGTCGCGTCACCCGGTGGGCAAGGACAACCTGTTCAAGGCATTTGAAACCATGACCTCTGATCAGATCGTGGCAGGGCTCAATGCCTGGCGCGATGCCCGTGACGGTGCCACCGAGCGGTTGTTCATGGATATCTACGGGCAACCCCTGTTACAGGCCGCTGTTGGGCTTTACGGTGACGCCCACGTGCACCGCCGTCGCCCCGGCGACGAGCCGGAACACCGCCGCTTTCTGGAGCAGCGCGAGAACGAACTGCTTGCCAAGATTGCCCAGGGTGGGCCTCACGAAGCGGTCATGCGTGCCGTTATTTACGTGCTGGGTGGCGCACCCGCGACGGACGAGCGCAACTTCAAGCGGCTGCGCGCTTCCAGAGCGGCGTTGGAGCCCAGCGCCAATTTAAGCGACTTCAAGAGCCTGGTGCGTGAGCAGTTCTTTATCCTGAAGCTGGATCGGGAGCAAGCGCTTAACACCTTGCCAACACTGCTAGAAGGCCAGACCAACGACGAGATTGATGCTCATCTTTCGCATCTGGAGGATGTGCTGTCGGCCAGTGGTGAGCTCTCTGAGCATGCTGCATCGCGCTTTGCACAGGCCAAGGAGTTGTTTAATCAGGCCCGGCCTGTTGAAAAAGCCGTTGCGGCAAGTCCACAGACGCCTCAGCAGGCTCCCCAGGCGTCGCCCGCCAAGGCATCGACGGCGAGTAAGACGTCCGCGACGTCACGGCGCAAATCGCCGCCTAAGCAGTAGCGGTTCCATCGAGTGCTACACGCCCCTGCCCAATGGCAGGGGCGTTTGCGTTGGTATCTGCATTGTGCGGCGTTGATTTTTGGGTTGCCGTTGCGCAATCGGCAGTCTAGTGTCTAGCTACAAATTAGTTGAAAAGTGTGATGTTCATCATCATTGAATCGACTGCATCCTCGTGCTCACCACTGGCGCTTCGTTATGGGCTGGGGTAGGGTAGGCGCATTTTTTCGCCCGCACGGTTTTGATGGCTGTTGCGGCATCGTATTCATCGCACCTCAGCGTGTGCACTCAGAAAGTGGAGCACTATGGGTAAGTCACTGGTCATCGTCGAGTCGCCCGCCAAAGCGAAGACGATCAATAAATACCTCGGCAACGATTTCATCGTAAAGTCGAGCGTGGGTCACATCCGTGACCTGCCGACCAGCGGCTCAGGCAAGACAGCCTCTGACCCCAAGGAGCGCGCTCGCCAAGCCGCGGCTACACGTAAAATGTCGGCGGACGATAAAGCCGAATATAAAAAGCGCAAGGCACAGGACCAGCTGATAAGACGAATGGGCATCGACCCCAATAACGGCTGGGAAGCACACTACGAAGTACTTCCCGGCAAGGAAAAAGTCGTAGCCGAACTCAAGAAGCTGGCCGAGAAGGCTGATGCCGTCTATCTGGCAACGGATTTGGATCGCGAGGGGGAAGCCATTGCCTGGCACCTGCGCGAAACCATCGGCGGGGACGACAGCCGCTATAAGCGCGTGGTGTTCAACGAAATCACCAAAAACGCCATTCAGGACGCTTTTAAAGCCCCTGGGGCACTGAATATTCCGCGTGTTGAAGCCCAGCAGGCCCGGCGTTTTCTTGATCGTGTGGTGGGCTTCATGTTGTCGCCGTTGCTTTGGGCCAAGATTGCCCGGGGGCTCTCGGCTGGCCGCGTGCAGTCCGTTGCCGTGCGCTTGATCGTCGAGCGGGAGCGGGAGATACGGGCATTCATTCCCGAAGAGTTTTGGGATGTGCACGCTGACCTTGCCTCGCCGGATGGCGAACAGGTGCGCTTCGTGCTGGCCCGTCAGGACGGCAAGGCCTTCCGCCCGACGTCTGAAAAGGACACCCTGGCGCGTATCGAGCGGCTCAGGAGCGCGTCGCTTTCGATCACCTCGCGGGAAGATAAACCCACCAGTTCGAAGCCAACACCCCCCTTTATCACCTCGACATTGCAACAGGCGGCCAGCGGGCGGTTAGGCTTCTCGGTCAAAAAGACCATGACCATGGCTCAGCGTCTGTACGAGGCGGGCTATATCACCTATATGCGTACCGATTCGACCAATCTGTCCAAAGATGCGGTGGACAACGTGCGGACATTTATCGGTGAAGAATACGGGCCGCGCTATTTACCCGAGTCAGCCAACCGCTATACCAGCAAGGAAAGCGCCCAGGAGGCTCACGAGGCTATACGTCCGTCGAGCGTTGACCGTCAGGCGACCGACCTGGTGGGCATGGAGCGTGACGCCGAGCGCCTTTACGAGCTTATCTGGCGTCAGTTCGTGGCTTGTCAGATGACGCCTGCCGAGTACCTCTCAAGCACATTGAGTATCGACGTTGACGGTTATGAGCTGCGTGCCAAAGGTCGTGTGCTGAAGTTCGACGGCTACACTCGGGTAATGAAACCCAGTGGTAAGAATGAAGACCAGCGTCTGCCGGATCTGCCAACCGGTACGCCCATGTCGCTTGAAACCCTTGACCCGCAGCAGCACTTTACCAAGCCGCCCGCACGTTATACGGAGGCAAGCCTGGTCAAGGAACTTGAAAAGCAGGGTATCGGGCGTCCGTCGACCTACGCCTCGATCATCTCGACGATCCAGGATCGCGGCTACGTAAAGCTCGAGAGCCGGCGGTTCTACGCCGAAAAACTCGGCGATATCGTGACGGAGCGTCTAAAAGAGTCCTTCCCTGATTTGATGGACTTTTCGTTCACCGCCCGCATGGAAGACAGCCTGGATGAAGTCGCCGAAGGTGAGCGTAACTGGCAGGCCCTGCTGGATGCCTTCTATGAAGAATTTCGGGAAGAGCTGGTCCAGGCTGAAAGCGAAGACGGCATGCGGCCCAATCAACCGGTGCCCACCGATATCGACTGCCCCGCCTGCGGTCGTCAGATGCAGATACGTACAGCCTCGACGGGGGTTTTCCTCGGCTGCAGTGGTTATAACCTGCCGCCCAAAGAGCGCTGCAAGACCACCATCGACCTGATTCCCGGTGAAGAGGCCGTGGCCGCTGATGCGGGTGAAGAGGCTGAAACCGACGCGCTGCGTGCCAAGCGTCGTTGCCCGGTCTGCAGCACGGCGATGGATAACTATCTGATCGACGAAACCCGGAAGCTGCATATCTGTGGCAATAGCCCGGATTGCGAAGGTTATGAGGTTGAAACCGGCAAGTTCAAGATTAAAGGCTATGATGGGCCGCTTATCGAATGCGATAAGTGTGGTGCGGACATGCAGCTGAAGTCCGGGCGCTTTGGCAAGTACTTTGGTTGTACCAACAGTGAATGTAAAAATACCCGCAAGCTGTTGAAGAGCGGCGAAGTGGCACCGCCGAAGATGGACCCCATTGATATGCCGGAACTGGCCTGTCAGAAAGTCGATGACCACTACGTACTGCGCGACGGTGCCAGCGGACTGTTTCTGGCAGCGAGCAAGTTTCCCAAAAACCGTGAAACACGTCCGCCGCTTGTCAAAGAACTCAAGGCCCATGCCGATGAGTTGCCTGAAAAGTACCATTTCATCCTCAAGGCGCCCAGCGAAGACCCGGACGGGCGGCCTGCGCAGATTCGCTACTCGCGCAAGTTCAAAGAGCAGTACGTGATGACCGACGAGGAGGGCAAGGCGACAGGCTGGAAAGCGACCTTTGAAGGCGGTAAATGGCACGTGGAGGACAAGCGTAAAAAATGAGTGATCGTGCGCGCACCAATCAGTTGCTCTACCAGGCTGAACTACTGGCGACTTCAACGACCGATGATAATGAGCATGCCGTTGCGCAAGGTATGGCACAGGAAGAGGGGGCGCTTGCACTGTTTGAGCTGGCGCTGACGTCGTTGCTGCGCGAAGTGACAGAGCACGCTCGTTTGGCCCAGCACGATTGGCGCTATCTGTTGTCTGAGGAAGGGCCGGCGATGGCAGAGCTTCAGCGCCTGCGTGACTTGGCCCACCATCCGGATTCTTGGCTAAACTGGCTGGTAGTACAGCTGGATAAACTGCATAGCAGTGAAGGCGTGGCCAAGCGCCGAGCTTCCCAGCCCGGAATGATTGCGGTTGGCGATCAAGCCAGCTTGCGCGAGCAACTTCGGGACCATCTCGAGTCGGCCAAGCGAGAAGTCGCCGCGCTGCGCGAAACCAGTCAAGAGTGGTAATGAGCAGAGTGGTAATGAGCGTAGTACTGAGAGTGGTGCTGAGAGTGGTAATGGGAAGTTAACTAGACCGCGTTGCTCTATGAAACCGCGATGTAGGAAGGGAGAAACAATGCGCTACAACCAAGTAAAAGATTTGATTGTCTGGGTCGAGGCCTACCATGGGCGTTTAGCGGAACAGTACCGCGCCAAAGCTGGTGCTGCCGAGAGCGAAAGACTGCAGATGGTGCTCAATTATCTGGCGGACCATGAAACGCGCATGCAGGCAGGCTTGCGCGCTATCTTCGATGAGTCACATGAAAAGCGCGACGTGCTGGATACATGGTTTGATGATCCCAATGACTTTCCGCAGCCGCCGCAACTGGAGCAACTGGCCGATAAGCCCGTTGGCAACTCCATTGAGTCGGTAATGGAATCGGCCGTCGAAGCGCATCGCACCCTTGAGGCGCTGTACCGCCACCGGGTTGATCGGGCTGTGATTGAACCCGAAGCCGAATTTTTTAACGCCCTGGCGGAAGGCCACAATGCCGAACTCCGTCGCATCGTAGCCGGCATTGAAGAGTTGCAGGGCGTTTAGTGTTGTATCCTCGTTACCACCATCTTGATGAGAGTACTGAATGAAGCCGGTAACCCGTCGCCGTTTTCTGGCCTTAGCCCTTGGTTGGCCAGTAGCTGCCAGTGCAGCGGCCAGCGTCACCTTGTCGTCCGAAGTCTACCCCGACCTGGTTGCCAATCAGCTTGAGCGTGCCGCATCCCCCCGGGAGCCCTATGAACAATGGGTGCTGATCGATGATGAAGCATCAACGTTGACCGTGTTTCGCGGATACACGGTGGTAGAGGAGTTTAAGCCTGTCTCACTTGGCCGTGGTGGTGCCAGAACTCAGCGGCTGCGGGGTGACAACACTACGCCTCTGGGCGAGTTCCGGGTTAACCGCTTCAATCACGACAGCAAGTGGCATATTTTCATGGGGGTCGATTATCCGACCCCCGCTCACGCGCGGATGGCGCTACAGCAGGGTATTTATTCCCAAGCGGATTACGACGCCTATTTTGATTATTATCGCCGCCACCGCCAGCCGCCCCAGAATACCGTGCTCGGCGGGGCCATTGGCATTCATGGGTTAGGCGAGGCGGATCCCGATATTCATGAACGTTATAATTGGACCCAGGGCTGCGTGGCAGTGACTAATTCTCAAATTGAACGCCTGGCCGAGCTCGTCAAGGTTGGCACTCGCGTAGTGATCCGCTAAGCTGGTGTCGTAGAAGGAAGTTCGAGGTTTTAAACACGTGGCTATAGACAACCGTTGTAGATTGTAATAAAACAGCGTTTGACTTACGTGCTTCGCGGCACAAGTCACGGTCAAGAACCTGCACCGCAGGTAGACAAATTTAGGCTCATCTCGTAAGCTTATGTTTGTCATACCCTTAACGTTGTACCCAAGGAAGATTCAAGGAGAACACTATGACTTTCAAGACGACTCTGAAGATGTCTGCTGCTGCTGCTTCACTGGCCATTCTGGCCGGTTGTGCCTCTACTGGCGCGCTGGAAGAAGTACGCATGACAGCTGAATCAGCACAAGCTGACGCCGCTGAAGCACGTAGCATGGCTTCTCAAGCTCTGAACACTGCAAACCAAGCTCAGCGCGACGCGCAAGCTGCCCTGCAGATGTCTGAGCAGAACCGTGCAGAAATGGAGCGCATGTTCGAGCGCTCTATGCAGAAGTAATATGACTAACGGTTGCGAAGGTTAAGTTCTTCGCAGCCATTAGGCATAAAAAACCCCGCCTCGGCGGGGTTTTTTTGTGGCCAGTCGTTGGGCCTTGACCGTTATACCTCGTCATCAGCCCGGCCGCTGTCGCTTAGCTCAATCTGCTTGAAGATGCCTTGCTCCAGAGGGTCGGGCTTGTTTTCTTCAGCAGGCTCCTCAGGCTCTGGGGCAGGCGCTTGCGGACCATACAGGGCGACGAAACGACCGTTGGGCGATTCAACTGCGCTGCGAACCTGAGCATAGTCTACCTGGATGTTGTCTTCCGTTAGCTCCGAAATGCGTTTGAGAGCTTCAAGCAGCGGTTCAAAGTCGTCCATATTTTCTTCGAGCTGCGGGTAAGACTGAACAAACAGGGTGCCATCAGAAGCCCAGCCGGCCTTGAAAGGGGCGTCAATCAAATTAACCGGGGTGCCGCTGGGTACACGCTCGTAAAGTGACTCGATATCCTCGGGGTACATGCGGATGCAGCCGCGACTGACACGCATGCCGACCCCGTCAGGGCGGTTTGTGCCGTGGATCAGGTAGCTGGGCAGCCCCAGCAGGATTGCGTGTTCGCCTAGCGGGTTGTCAGGGCCGGGTGGCACGATTGAAGGAGCTGGTTCGCCGCGTGCGGCGGCTTCGCGTCGCATGGAGGCGGGGGGTGACCAGGCCGGGTCCTTAACCTTGATCGTGGTCTTGGTCTTGCCAACGGGTGTCGCGAATTCCTCGCGGCCTACGCTGACCGGGTAGGTCTCAACGATACCCGGCTTGTCAGCGGGGTAGTAGTAAAGCCGCAACTCGGACAGATTGATCACGATGCCTTCGCGTTCTACCGGTGGCAATATGTAGCGGGATGGAATAACGACTTCGGTGCCTTCGCCAGGCACCCATATGCTGACATCAGGATTGGCCATGCGAATTTCTTCATAGCCAATGTTGTGTCGCCGGGCCACATCGATAAGTGTGTCTTTCGGATTGTCGATCGTGATGGTATAGCGTTCGCCAATAATGTCGCCTTCATCGGGAATGCGGAATTCCCCGCGTGGCAGGTCGTTTGGCGACTTCTGCGAAACGAGTTCTGCGCTTTCAATGGCGATGTCGCTCAGTTCGGGCGTGTTCTGACTTGCCTGCTCGCCGTCGGCAGACTGAGCCATCACCGGGGCTGAAAGGCTTGCCGTTAGCAGAACCGCAAGGCTGGTAGGGCCCCAGCGAAGAAAAGTATGACGAATGTTCATGAGTAATCCTAATCAGTGAATACATCGCACGCAGGCGATGACAACAGGTTCAGTTTGCCGCAACCGTCAGGCCGCCGCCACTTTTTGATTGAGTGTGGCTAACAGTGACTCGATATGTTCAAACCGCTGGTCGATTTTTTCCATATCGAGTTCAAAACGTAACGTATCCGAACCGTCCAGACGGTAGTGTTTTGGTGAGCTTTGAATAAGCGTGACCAGTGTGTAGGGGTCCACCTGGGTATGCTGGTCAAAGATGATTCGACCGCGCTTCTCACCTGCCTCTAACCGCTTGATACCAAGCTGCTCGGCTCGCTGGCGTAGTCGCGTTTGGCGTATCAGGTGCTTTAGCGGTGCTGGCAATAAGCCAAAGCGGTCAATCAGTTCCACCTGCAGTTCTTTAAGCTCCGCGTCGCTTTGGGTGTTAGCAATGCGTTTGTACATGACGAGCCGCTGCTGGACGTCGTGAATGTAGTCGTCGGGAATCAGTGCAGGCAGGTTAAGGCTGATTTCAACGCCGCTATCGAAGGGCGCATCGATATTCGGCGTCTTGCCGGCACGAATGGCTTTCACGGCACGATCAAGCATTTCCATATAAAGGGTATAGCCGATGGTTTCCATTTGGCCACTCTGCTCATCACCGAGCAGTTCCCCCGCGCCGCGGATTTCCATGTCGTGGCTCGCCAGGGTGAAACCAGCGCCCAGGTCATCCGAGGCACTAATCGCCTCGAGACGCTTGACGGCGTCCCGGGTCATGGCCTTGGGCGTCGGGGTGAGCAGGTAAGCATACGCCTGGTGGTGGCTGCGGCCCACACGTCCGCGCAGTTGATGCAGTTGTGCCAGGCCAAACTTGTCGGCCCGCTCGATGATAATGGTATTGGCGCTGGGTACGTCGATGCCGGTTTCAATGATGGTCGAGCAGACAAGCACGTTGAAGCGGCGGTGGTAGAAATCGGACATGACCCGTTCGAGGTTTCGCTCCGGGAGCTGGCCATGGGCGACGGCGACCCGGGCCTCAGGAATCAACGAGCGAATACGCTCGGCCGTATTCTCAATGGTCTTGACTTCGTTGTGCAGAAAGTAGACCTGGCCACCACGCAGAATCTCGCGCAACAGCGCCTCTTTGATAACACCGTCCTGATGCTTCTGAACAAAGGTTTTGACCGATAGCCGACGGGGCGGCGGTGTCGCGATGATCGACAGATCGCGAATACCGCTCATCGCCATGTTAAGCGTCCGGGGAATGGGCGTGGCCGTCAATGTCAGGATATCGATCTGGGCGCGCAGGGTTTTGAGCTTTTCCTTCTGGGCGACGCCAAAGCGGTGCTCCTCGTCTATGATCAACAGGCCCATCTTGGGCAGTTCAACGCTATTGCCGAGAAGCTTGTGGGTGCCAATCACGATATCGGTCTGGCCGTTCTTGATATCGTCCAGCGTCTTTTTCATCTCCTTGCCATGGGTAAAGCGCGAGATGAGGCCGATATTGACCGCAGTGTCGGCAAACCGGTCGCGGAAGTTCTCAAAATGCTGGCGGGCCAGCAGAGTGGTGGGAACCAGTACCACAACCTGACGGCCCGACTGAACCGCCAGAAAGGCGGCGCGCATGGCGACTTCGGTCTTGCCAAAGCCCACGTCCCCGCAGACCACTCGATCCATGGGTTGGGGCGATGTCATGTCGTCGATGACGGCTTCAATGGCGGCTTGTTGGTCGGCGGTTTCTTCAAATGGAAAGCTCCCCGCGAAACGCGCGTATTCATCGCTCGGTGCTTCATATACAACGCCCTGCTGCGCTTCTCGACGGGCATAGATATCCAGCAGTTCAGCGGCGGTGTCGCGAATTTTCTCGGCGGCTTTCTTGCGAGCTTTTTCCCACTGATCCGAGCCCAGCTTGTGCAATGGGGCCAGCTCATCGTCAGCACCACTGTAGCGCGAGATCAGATGGAGGCTATCCACCGGCACATAGAGCTTGGCACCGTCGGCATACTCCAATGCCAGGAACTCATTGGCCTGACCGCCTGCCTCAAGCGCTTCCAGGCCGATGTAGCGGCCTACGCCATGGGCCTGGTGGACCACCGGCGCGCCTTTGCGCAGTTCTGAGAGGTGGCGAACGGCAAATTCATTATCGTCGGTGGCCTTTTCACGGCGCCGGCTCTGGCGAACCACATCGCCGAACAGCTCTGTCTCGCTGATGACGGCGAGCGGTGGGTCGGTCAGCCAGAGCCCGCTGTCAATCAGGCCCTCCGTAATGGCGAGGCGCTGGTCACCGGCGAGGAAGTCCTGAAACCCATCGACGTGAGGCAGTTTCAGCGACAGTGGTGCCAGTACGTCTTCAAGGGCTTCGCGTCGTCCGCGTGATTCGGCAACCAGCAGCACACGGGAATCGGTCTCGCGCTCGAGGAAATCGGCAAAGTCGTTCAGCGGCCGTTTGGCCCGGGAGTCGATCGCCACCGTGGGCAGTGACTTGGCTTCGGGCGCCAGGGCGTGGCGCTGTTCAGGATCGTCACTCAGTTCAACCCGCGGGCGCTGCTTGATGGCCGCAAATACATCGCTGACCGGAAAGAACGCGCGGTGTGGCGGCAACAGCGGTCGTGTAGGGTCGACTCCCAGATTGGCGTAGCGGCTTTCGATTGACTGCCAGTGCTGTTCGGCCGCCGCATAGACGCCCGGCAGCATGGCGACCCGGGTATCCTGGGTCAAGTGGTCAAACAGCGACGCCGTCTCCTCAAAAAACAGGGGGAGGTAGTGTTCCAGCCCCGGCGACGGAATGCCTTTGAGCGCATCGTTATACAGCGGGCATTGGCGCGGATCGACATCAAACAGGGTCTCGAAAAATTCGCGGAAGCAGGCGATCGATGAGCGGCTCAGTGAGTATTCATGGGCCGGCAGCAATTCGATCCTGTCGAGCTTGTCGGTGGAGCGTTGGTTGCCCGGGTCAAAATGACGCAGGGTATCGATCTCATCGTCGAACAGGTCAATCCGGATGGGGGCGTCCATCCCCATGGCGAACAGGTCGATCAAGGCCCCGCGCATGGCGTATTCGCCCGGTTCATAAACGGTTTCCACGGCCCGGTAACCCGCTCGTGAGAGTGCTTCGCGAAACGGCTCACGATCGAGTTTGTCGCCGACATTCAGCGTCAGGACGCGCCCGGCGATGTAATCCACCGGCGGTAAGCGCTGCATCAGCGTATTGATCGGTACCAGAACAAGTCCGCGTACCCCGTCCTGAAGCTGGCGCAGCGTGCGCAGGCGCGCGGAGACGATATCCTGATGGGGTGAAAAACTGTCATAGGGTAGCGTTTCCCAGTCAGGGAAGGGCAATACCGGGACATCACTATAAAACGACAGATCCTGCTCGAGGCGTTGGGCGCTGGCGGTATTTGGCGTGATCACCAATAGAGGAGCGTTGGCGGCCAGACGTGCCAGTGCAAGCGCCGACGCGCTCCCGGGGGGCGATGTCCAATAAAGTGTATCGCGCGCGCCCTCGGGTTGGGGCGGAGCAAGTAGAGAAAACGTGGGCATAATAAAGATGTCGTTCTGCGCTGAAACGGAACCTAGATCATACACGATCAAGGCTTTCAGGCAGAAGCAGCCCGCTTGTAGTCAAACCGCTGTTTATGTAATCCCCCTACATCGTCTGCGACTATCCAGGCATTGCGGCCCATTCAACGGCTACGGATAATACCCATGAAAATTATTCATTACTTAATGAGGCCGCACGTGAGTCAGCAAACGCTCGATAACGTTTTTCAGGAATGGCAAAGCAACGAAGCTCTGGCGGAGCAGATGATCCCTTTGGTTGGCCGTCTGTACCGTCAGCACAATGTTGTGGCGACCATGTATGGGCGTTCGTTGATCAATCAGTCGGTCATCCGCATCCTCAAGGACCATCGTTTTGTTCGCAAAATCGAAGGGACTGAGCTGTCGGTCGAAGATACCTTCCCGATTGTCAAAGCGCTGTGCGAGCTGAACCTTGGGCCTGCCCACGTGGATGTCGGCAAGCTGGCCGTGATGCTGAAGCGGCAGGGTGGTGGCGATGTCGAGACCTTCCTGCGCAAGGAGCTGCACCAGATCGTTGACGGCTACCAGCCGGGTGCCAGCAAGGGTGAGCCCAAAGACGTTGTGCTTTACGGGTTTGGTCGTATCGGACGTTTACTGGCGCGTGTCCTGATCGAAAAAGCCGGCGGCGGCAACCTGCTGCAGCTGCGGGCGATCGTCGTGCGCGGGCGTGGTGATGTCGCGAAGGATCTGGAGAAGCGTGCCAGTCTGTTACGCCGTGATTCGGTTCACGGGCCTTTTGAAGGCACCATTGCCGTTGATGCCGAGGCGCGCACCCTGACGGTCAACGGTAACGTGGTGCAAGTCATCTATGCCGATAACCCAAGCGATATCGACTATACGGATTACGGCATCAACAACGCGGTGATCGTCGACAACACAGGGATATGGCGTGACGAGGCAGGCCTGGGTCAACATGTCGCATGCCAAGGCGCTTCCAAGACGCTGCTGACGGCGCCGGGCAAAGGCGATATCAAGAATATTGTCTATGGCATCAACCATGAGTCGATTACCGAGCAGGACCGTATCGTATCGGCGGCCTCGTGTACGACCAATGCCATCGTGCCGGTGCTCAAGGCGCTCAACGACGAATATGGTGTCGTTAATGGCCACGTGGAGACCGTTCATGCCTACACCAACGATCAGAACCTGATTGATAACTATCACAAAGGGGACCGTCGCGGGCGCAGTGCCGCCCTCAATATGGTGTTGACCGAAACCGGCGCGGCCAAGGCGGCGGCAAAAGCATTGCCGGAGCTTGAAGGCAAGCTGACGGGTAATGCGATCCGCGTGCCCATCCCCAATGTGTCCATGGCGATCCTGAACCTGACGCTCGACAAGACAACGGATGTCGATGCGCTTAACGACTATCTGCGCCGTATGTCGATTGACTCGGCCTATCAGAAACAAATCGACTTCGTTGATTCTCCGGAAGTGGTCTCATCCGATTTTGTGGGCAACCGACACGCCGGGATTGTGGATGCCAAAGCCACTATTGCCAACGGTCATCATGCCGTCGTCTATGTATGGTACGACAACGAATTCGGCTATAGCTGCCAGGTGATCCGTATTCTTCAGCAGATGTCGAACGTCAGCTTTCTCAAGCTACCTCAGCAAGCCAGTTAGTCTGTCTGTTTTGATTGATAATCATTAATCGAAAAACGCCACCATCAGGTGGCGTTTTTGTAGGCGAATGGAATAAAAAATCTTGAAATGAGGGCGTCTATAGCACTTTAGGCGACCCCAGTTGATGTAGTCATTAGGCCCGGTTGTCTTTATAATACGATAGATTTTTCGGGGTGGTTCAAGTGCTACTTGAGCCTGACTGGTAACAATCTGAACAGATAACAAAAATTCACTGAGCAGAAAATAAGCATTCGAACCCCTTACCTTCGTATATCCGATCCATCAACTGGGCGAGACTATGATCGAAGTCAAAAAAGGCCTGGATCTCCCCATCACGGGAGCGCCCGAGCAGCGTATTGAAGATGCGCGTCCTGTGCGCCACGTGGCAATCCTGGGTACTGACTACGTTGGCATGAAGCCGACAATGGAAGTTCAGGAAGGGGATAAGGTCAAACTGGGCCAACTGCTCTTCACCGACAAGAAAATTGATGGCGTGCGCTTCACCGCACCCGCCTCCGGTGAAGTGGTCGCAATAAACCGTGGCGAAAAGCGTCGTCTATTATCTGTCGTGATCAAAGTCGACGAGCAGGAAGAGGCGGTGAGCTTTGCTTCTCATGAACGTGCCTCGTTAGGTCAGCTCGATCGTCAGGTCGTGGTTGACCAGCTGGTAGAGTCCGGGCTCTGGACCGCGTTACGCACGCGTCCCTTCTCGCGGACACCGGCGATCGACAGCACGCCTGCCGATATTTTTGTTACTGCAGTGGATACCCATCCACTCAGCGCTGATCCGGCGTTGATCATCAACGAGAACACACAAGCATTTGAAGACGGCCTCAAGGTGCTAACCCGCCTGACCGAGGGCAACGTTTTTCTGTGCAAGGGCGCCAACGCCTCTGTTCCCGGCGATGATGTCGAGGGTGTTACCACCGAAAGCTTTGCAGGGCCACATCCCGCCGGCCTGGTAGGGACGCATATTCATCACCTGTCACCGGTCGCCCTGCATAAAAAGGTATGGCACATTGGTTATCAGGACGTCATTGCGTTTGGCAAATTGTTTGCCGAAGGTAAACTCGATGTAAGCCGCGTGGTCGCGATTGGCGGTCCGCGTGCCGAGAATCCGCGTTTGGTGCGTACCCGTGTGGGAGCCAGCACTGAGGAACTCCTGGACGGGGATGTCATCCAACCGGAAGACACCCGCGTTATTTCAGGATCAGTCTTCTCGGGCTTTGCCGCTGAAGGAAAGCTGACCTATCTGGGACGTTTCGACAATCAAATCAGTTTGCTTGAAGAGGGCAACAAGCGCTCTTTCATGGGCTGGTTGTCGCCAGGCGCTAACCGCCATTCCGTACTGGGTATTTATCTTTCCAAGATTAAGGGCCTGAGCAACTACGCCCCCACAACATCGACTAATGGGTCCGAGCGTGCCATGGTGCCAATCGGCGTCTATGAAACCGTGATGCCGCTGGACATTATGCCGACGCAGCTGTTGCGTTCGCTGATCGTGGGCGACATTGAGGTTGCCATGCAATTGGGGTGTCTGGAGCTGGACGAAGAGGACCTTGCCCTGTGTACCTATGTTTGCCCCGGCAAATACGAGTACGGTCCCATTCTGCGTGACAATCTCACCATGATCGAGAAAGAGGCCTGATGATGGGTATTCGACAAACACTCGATAACATCGAGCCGCACTTCCATAAAGGTGGTAAGTACGAGAAGTTTTACCCGCTTTATGAAGCCGTAGATACGATTTTCTACTCACCCCCCAGCGTGGCCAAAACCACCGCCCACGTGCGCGATGGCATCGACCTCAAGCGCATCATGATCACCGTCTGGATGTGTACCTTCCCGGCGATGTTCTTTGGCATGTGGAATGCGGGCTGGCAGGCCAATACAGCCATCGAGGCAGGCTATGCATCGATGGACGGCTGGCGCGAAGCCATCATGATGACCCTGGCAGGTGGACACGATCCAAGCAGCCTATGGGCCAACTTCGTGTTGGGGGCAACCTACTTCCTGCCCATCTATCTGGTGACCTTCGCCGTCGGTGGTTTCTGGGAAGTGCTCTTTGCCATCAAGCGTGGCCACGAGGTCAATGAAGGCTTCTTCGTGACATCCGTGCTGTTTGCCCTGATCCTGCCGGCGACAATTCCGCTCTGGCAGGTGGCGTTGGGTATCACCTTTGGCGTGGTCATCGGCAAGGAGATTTTCGGGGGTACCGGGAAAAACTTCCTGAATCCCGCGCTGACCGGGCGGGCATTTCTGTATTTTGCTTATCCGGCGCAAATTTCCGGCGATTCTGTCTGGGTAGCAGCCGACGGCTACACAGGTGCTACGGCGCTGTCACTGGCTTTCCAGGAAGGCATGGGCTCGCTGACCGACACCTTCAGCTGGTGGGACGCTTTCCTCGGCTTTGTCCCGGGCTCGGTAGGTGAGGTATCCACCCTGGCGATCTTTATTGGCGCCGCCGTCTTGCTCTGGACCGGGATTGCCAGTTGGCGAATCATGCTGGGCGTCTTGCTGGGCATGGTCATCACCAGCACGCTGTTCAACCTGATGGGGTCTGACACCAATCCAATGTTTGCGATGCCGTGGTACTGGCACCTGGTGATTGGCGGCTTCGCCTTTGGCATGGTGTTCATGGCGACGGACCCGGTGTCTGCCTCCATGACCAACCAGGGCCGCTTGGTGTTCGGCGCCTTGATCGGCGTGATGACGGTGCTGATCCGCGTGGTGAACCCGGCTTTCCCGGAAGGCATCATGCTGGCGATTCTGTTTGCCAATCTGTTTGCCCCGTTGATTGACCATTTCTTTGTCCAGGCCAATATCAAGCGTCGCGTCAAGCGCACGGGCGTACCGGCCGAGGAGACTGCCTAATGGCACAAGGTAATAACTCCATCAAGAAAGTTCTGATAGTGGCGTTTGCACTGTGTATTGTGTGCTCCGTCATTGTCTCGACGGCGGCGGTGGCATTACGCCCCGCCCAGCAGTTGAACCAGGAACTGGACCGTAAGACCAACATCCTTAACGTGGCCAAGCTTTACGAGCCGGGCATGGACGTTGAAGAAACATTCAACGAGCAGATTACGGCCCGTGTCGTTGACATGGAATCCGGTGATTACACCGATGAGTTCGACCCGGAGACCTTCAATAACTTTGAAGCCGCTCGGGATCCGGCCACTGGTCGCACGTTGTCTGGTGAAAAAGACATTGCGGGTCTAAGCCGGGTAGAAAATTACTCTACGGTGTACCTGATTGGTGATGAAAACGATCCGGAGCAGATTGTGCTGCCGATTCGTGGCCAGGGCCTTTGGGGCCTCATGCGTGGCTTCATATCCGTAGAGGGTGACGGCAATACCATTGTCAGTATCACCTACTACGAGCACAGTGAAACGCCTGGCCTGGGTGCTGAGGTCAACAACCCGCGCTGGCAGGCTCAGTGGGAAGGTAAAGAGATTTACGACGAAGAGGGCGACCTCTCGCCGGAAATCCACCTGACCAAAGGCGGTGCAAGTAACGAACACGAAGTTGATGCGCTATCCGGCGCTACGCTGACCAGTAACGGCGTGACCAACATGCTGCAATTCTGGTTGAGCGAAGAAGGCTTCGGTCCGTATTTGGCGAAATTCCGTAGCGGTACTGACCCGGAAGACGCCGAAGACACCGATACCAACTTCGAAGACGTTGAGGGGGCCTAATCATGGCGGACGTAAATGCAAAAGGCGTTTTAACAGCGCCGATTTTCAAGAACAACCCCATCGCACTGCAGATATTGGGTATCTGTTCGGCGCTGGCGGTGACGACCAGCATGAGTGTTTCGCTGGTAATGGCGTTGGCGGTTATTTTTGTAACGGCATTTTCAAACCTGTTTGTATCGTTGATCAGGAATCATATTCCGTCTTCAATACGGATCATTGTCCAGATGACCATCATCGCCTCGCTGGTTATCGTGGTGGATCAGGTTCTGAAAGCCTATGCGTATGAAATGTCCAAACAGCTGTCGGTGTTCGTCGGTCTGATCATTACCAACTGCATCGTCATGGGACGTGCAGAAGGCTTTGCGATGTCCAACACGCCCGGCATGTCCTTCCTTGACGGTATCGGTAACGGTCTGGGTTACGGCTTTGTACTGATGGTCGTTGGCTTCTTCCGTGAACTGCTGGGCTCAGGCAGCGTATTTGGCTTCACCGTACTGCCGACCGTTCAGGACGGTGGCTGGTACGTGGGCAACGGCTTGCTGCTGCTTCCGCCTTCTGCATTCTTCATCATCGGCCTGCTGATCTGGGTGCTGCGTTCACTCAATCCTGAGCAGGTTGAGGAGAACGAGTTCAAGATGAAGGAAAATACTCAACCGAAGGAGGCCGTGTAACATGGAACATTATCTAAGCCTTTTTGTTGCGTCGGTCTTCGTTGAAAACATGGCGTTGGCCTTCTTCCTCGGCATGTGTACCTTTTTGGCCGTCTCGAAAAAGGTATCCTCCGCGATCGGCCTGGGTATTGCCGTTATTGTCGTACTGACCGTCACCGTGCCGGTCAACAACCTGGTATACACCTTCCTGCTTCAGGAGGGTGCACTGACCTGGACCGGCATCAATGGTGCTGAAAACATCGACCTTTCGTTCCTCGGACTGCTCAGCTATATCGGGGTTATTGCAGCACTCGTCCAGATCATGGAAATGTTCCTGGATAAGTACGTGCCTACGCTCTATAACGCGCTGGGGGTTTTCCTGCCGCTTATCACGGTGAACTGCGCCATTCTCGGTGGCGTACTGTTCATGGTCGAGCGTAGCTATAACTTTGGTGAGTCGGTGGTCTATGGCTTTGGTGCCGGTACTGGCTGGGCGCTGGCGATCGCTGCCCTGGCAGGCATCCGTGAAAAGCTCAAGTACAGCGATGTACCGGCGGGCTTGCAGGGCCTGGGTATCACCTTTATCACCGTAGGGCTGATGTCGTTGGGCTTTATGTCCTTCTCAGGTATTCAGCTTTAATCGGAGCCGGTTTTCCCGACGGTGCATACGCATCGTCGGGGCAAAGAAAACCCTTCAGCAATAGGAAACCGACATGGTTGATACAGCTGTCATCTTGCTCGGTGTTGTCATGTTTACGGTCATCGTTATCAGCTTAACGGCGATCATTCTGGCAGCGCGAAGCAAGCTTGTGAGTAGTGGGGACGTGACCATTGAGGTCAACGATGACCCTGAACATACCTTGACGACCCAGGCCGGTGGCAAACTACTGAATACCCTGGCCGCCAACGGCATTTTCCTTTCCTCTGCATGTGGCGGCGGTGGTTCCTGCGCCCAGTGCAAGTGCCGTGTAGAGACAGGCGGCGGCTCTATCCTGCCGACCGAAGAATCGCACTTCACCATGCGCGAGAAGAAGGAAGGCTGGCGTCTTTCTTGTCAGGTGCCTGTCAAGCAGGACATGAAGATTGAAGTGCCTGAGGAAGTGTTTGGCGTCAAGAAGTGGGAATGCGAGGTTATCGATAACCCCAACGTTGCCACCTTTATCAAAGAGCTGAACCTGAAGCTGCCGGAAGGCGAAGAAGTTGCCTTCCGCGCCGGTGGCTACGTGCAGCTGGTGGCGCCGCCGTACGATATCAAGTTCTCTGATTTTGATATCGAAGAGGAATACCGTGGTGACTGGGAAAAGTTCAGCTTGTTCGACGTTTCCCACAAGAACAACGAGGAAGTCATTCGTGCATACTCAATGGCGAACTACCCGGATGAGAAGGGTATCCTCAAGTTCAACATCCGTATCGCGACGCCGCCTCCCGGTACCAGCCATCCCCCGGGCTTGATGTCCACCTATGTCTTCAGCTTGAAGCCGGGTGACAAGGTTACCGTGATGGGGCCGTTTGGTGAGTTCTTCGCCAAGGATACCAACGCCGAAATGATCTTTATCGGCGGTGGTGCCGGTATGGCACCGATGCGCAGCCATATCTTCGACCAGCTCAAGCGGTTGAAAACCGATCGTAAAATTTCATTCTGGTACGGTGCGCGCTCATGGCGTGAAACCTTCTACAATGAAGAGTACGATCAACTGGCTGAAGAATTCTCGAACTTCGAATGGCACCTGGCGTTGTCAGACCCGCTGCCGGAAGATAACTGGGAAGGAGCGACGGGCTTCATTCACAATGTGTTGTATGAAAACTATCTGAAGGACCACCCCGCGCCTGAAGATTGTGAGTACTACATGTGTGGGCCGCCCATGATGAACGCCTCTTGCATCAAGCTACTGCTTGATCTGGGGGTTGAGCCGGAAAACATCATGCTGGATGATTTCGGCGGTTAATAGCATGCCCAAGGGCGATTGCGGGGCTGGCCATTGGCTGGCCCCCTTTATTTTCGCGTTGTGGAATATCAGGCACTAACGGGACTTGTTGTTGTCTACTGGTAAGCCCCATCGTGAGAGGAGGTAATTATGGCCATCTGGCTACTGGTTTTCGGATTCATGGCCCTTGTGATGACGGTCATGGCCGTGGGGGTCATCATGGGACGCAAGCCCATTGCGGGTTCCTGTGGCGGCTTGAATCAAATCGGCATGAAAGACGGCTGCGATATCTGCGGCGGTAAAGACAAGGTGTGCGAGGAAGAGAACCGTAAACGCGGTAGCGCACGTCGTCGTAGCGACGAAAGCCGTGGCGCCGATCTAGGCTATAACGCTTCTCGTCGTTAATTACCGTCAAACAAGATTGATGATTTCTCCAAGACGCCGTGGCTTAGCCACGGCGTTTTCAGTTACCTGCCCAACTGATTTTCCAGCACTTCCTGGGCACGGGCCTGCCAGCTGCCTTCGATGGATGCCGCCTGTCTGAGAGCTTCTCTCGCCGCCTCCGGCTGGTCCCTCTGCAACTGCAGTAGCCCGATATTCAGCCACGCTGCGCCCATCTGCGGATCACGCTGAGTGGCTGCCTGGAAGGCGCTGAGCGCGTTGTCCGGCTGCTGGTTGGCGTAATACGCATTCGCCAGGCCAAACTGGCCAATCGCATTGTTGGGGTAACGCTCTGTCATTGCCTGCCAGCTACCCAGTGTGGCTTTGGGGCCATGTGCTTCCTCGTAGGCGCTGATCGCATTGATCGCGTTGCGTGCGGTAATGCCCTCCGGCAGAGTGCCAGGCTTTGCCACTACAAATCCCCAGCGATCGGTCCGTGCCCAGGTGGCATCAAAGCGGCTGAAAGACAGGGTATGCCGCTCGATTTCGCCACTGCGCAGTATCAGGGTATCGTCATCCAGGTCGTAGCCAATTGCCACGGCGTAATGCCACATGGGAAACGCCGCGAGTGACAGGTTCTGCATGACCAAGACCGGGTCACCGGCGGCCAGGTGCCCCAACAAATCGTCAAAGCTGCCGCGAATGGGATAAGCAAGACGCTCATGGCGACGCACGGTGGCCAGCATTTCCGGCTGGACGCTACCTTCGCGGTCAGGAATAAATACCTGGGGTATCAGCGTCTCGACATCGGTATCGACCCCCTGGTGATTCAGTACCATGGCCAGCGCTGCCGGGCCGCACTGGTACTCGGTCTGGGCGTAAAAGGGAACGTCGCTGATCTCGTTTTGGCGGGGCAGGCGCTGCTCAGTGCTATCGCGTAGCTGCGGGGCGCTTGCGCAAGCCGTGAGTAACAGCATCAAGACGAAAACGCCCGCGAGGCGGGCGTTTTGAAAGCAATACATAGCGTTCATGAAGATAGGCTTCATGGGTTAGCGCGTAAACGGATAAACATCGGTCAGGCCAAGAATGTCAGTGACCAATAGAATAATAAAGACCGCGAACAGCGCGCCAACGACACCGGCGCCAGCTGGCAGCTCTTCCAGTTGGGTGGCCATTTGCTGGGCTTCAGCATCGCTCAAAGCGGCAACACGCATTTCCACCTCGTCCAGGTCAACGCCTTGTTTGACCAGTGCGTCCTGGATGTCGGCGCGGTTAAGTAGCTGATGGATCCGCTCACGGTCCGCCTGGGCACTATCGTTGGCGAGCACGGACTGTGTGCTGACAAGGTCCGTTGAGGAAGAAGCCGGTGCCGCCGCAACGGGCAGGCTGGTAATGACCAGGGCGGCAATAAGCAGCGTCGATAGATAGGCACGTATTTTTTTCATCGTCTTGATCCTTAGACATATTTATAGGGATGGGCCAAGCACAAACGGCTTGAAACATGAGTATAGGAAGAATTCAGCCGTTTTTTAAGCGGGGTACACGCTTTGGTACCGAGAATTCACGGTTATTGCTTATTCGGTCAATAGTGCTTGAATGCAGGAAGCCGGAAAAGCCTAAAAGCTGGGGGCAACGCGGTACGTCCAGGCCGATTCAGCCAGTAACCCGCGTCCACCGGCCATGGTCATCGCCAGGTCGTGCAATCCGGGCCATAACGGCACCGGTGACGCCCCTTTAACGGCGAGATCCAGTCGTTGGGCCATCAACAGCAGCTTATGTAAACGCTTCATGGGTAGCCGCTGAGTGGCTTTTTGATAGCCTGGGCGGCGCTTGTCGAAAATCATCGGCTTTTGAGCCTTGCAGGCGTGCTCAAAGCTCTGTCCCTGGTCCATGTGTTGATGCAGCGACAGCAGCGTACGTAGCTCGCGGGTTAGCGCCCAGAGGACGATAGGCGCTTCCACGCCCTCACTACGCAACCCGGTGATAATCCGCGAGACGCGGCTGGGTTCGCCTTTCAAACAGGCGTCGGCCAGGGTGAAAACATCAAAGCGGGTGCTGTCTTCCACGCCCTGGGCAATGCTTTCCGCACTAAGCCGGGTACCCTGGGGGTGAATGAGGGCCAGTTTCTGCATCGCCTGATCAGCCGCCAGCAGATTGCCTTCGGTACGTTCACCCAGCAGGCGAGCGGCGTCCAGGTCGATCTGCAAGCCGTGAAGTGAGGCACGGTCGCGCAGAAAGTAACCCAGCCGCGAGACATCAACCGGCCATACCGGGACAAACAGACCATGCTTATCGAGCGCCTTGAACCAGGCACTTTTTTGCTGCTTGGCATCAAGCTTGCCCATACTGATCAACAGCAGGTCATCGTTATTGTCCAGGTGCTGGGCGTATTCGGCCAACGCCTTACTACCTTCCTGCCCCAGCTTGTGCTGGCCCAAACGCAGTTCAAGCAGCTTGTTGGTGGCGAACAGCGACAGGTTGCTGGCCACTTCAAGCAGCCGCCCCCAGGCAAAGTTGGGCTCGACATCCAGGACTTCGCGCTCCTCGATACCCGCCTGGCGGGCCGCGGCTCTTACAGCATCGCAGGCATCGCGGTGCTGAAGCGGCTCATCGCCGGCCACAATCACGACCTTGGGCAGCGACTTGGCCAGGGCGGCGGGCAGTTGATCGGCAAAGACTTTCACGAGGCGTTATACAGGGCGCTGAGACGTTCGATAATGCGCTGCGTCAATTCACGATTGAGGCTTTGCTCGGCTTCGCTGAACAGGTCCTCGCGGTTGAGCAGGTCATTATCATTGATGCGAATACGGGTACTGGTCGACAGCGTTTCACCGTTGAGCAGGTAGGCGTTGTCCTCGCGGCGTTGAACAGACAGCGTAATGTTAAGGGTCAGCTCGTGGTCCCGGCTACCGCGAACTTCGCCGCCCAGGCGCCGTTCGTCCAACGTCGGCGATCCCAGCGTCACGCGCCATTGGCCGCTATCCGTGATGGCAGTGCCTTGCTGCTCCAAACGGTCGATGAGCTGGAGAGCCAGGTCGCTATTGGTATCGCCTTCAAGGGCCAGCGGCGGCAGGCTGGGCATGGAACCCGCACCGCGCAGCCGAAAACCGCAGGCGCTGAGGAGCACGGCCGCCGAGGCGGCCATACTGGTGGCTAAAAAAGTCCGTCGATTCATCCGCTCACCACTATGTTGACCAGCTTGCCCGGCACCACGATGACTTTACGCACCGTCTTGTCTTCCAGGTGACGCTGGACGTTGTCGTTTTCCATTGCCAACTGCTCAATGGCAGCTTTGTCGGCGCTGGCCGGGGCTTCCATACGGGCCCGCAATTTGCCGTTAACCTGGACCACAAGCTCAATGGTGTCGCGGGTAAGCGCCGCTTCGTCGATGGCAGGCCAGGGCGTTTCAATCGCCGGGGTCGTATGGCCCAATTGCTGCCACAGGCGATGGCAAAGGTGCGGCGTGATCGGTGCCAGCAGCAATACGCAGGCTTCCAGTGCCTCACGGCTCACCGCAAGCCCCTGGGCTGAGTCGTCATCGAAGCGGGCCAGGGCGTTGGAAAGCTCCATCACCGCGGCAATGGCGGTGTTGAAGGTCGTCCGGCGGCCAATGTCGTCGCTGGCTTTCTTGATGGTTTCATGGGTCTTGCGGCGCAGTGCTTTCTGGTCGTCATCCAGCGCGGCCACGTCCAGTTTGCCCGGCGAACCGGCTTCAAGGTGCTCGTGAACCTGCCGCCACATGCGCTTCAGGAAGCGGTGGGCGCCTTCCACGCCGGAATCCGACCACTCCAGTGACTGTTCGGGGGGCGCGGCAAACATCATGAACAGGCGAACGGTGTCGGCGCCGAACTTGTCGATCATCGACTGCGGGTCAACGCCGTTGTTCTTCGACTTGGACATCTTCTCGATGCCGCCCATTTCCACCGGCTGGCCATCGCTCATCAGTACCGCACTCAGCGGGCGGCCTTTCTCATCGCGCTTGACCTCGACATCGGCGGGGTTGAACCACTCCTTACCGCCGTTCTCGGTGGTGCGGTAGTAGGTTTCCGCAATCACCATGCCCTGGGTCAGCAGCTGCTGGAAGGGCTCATCGGAATCCACCAGGCCAAAGTCACGCATCAGCTTATGGAAGAAGCGGGCGTAGAGCAGGTGCAGGATGGCGTGCTCGATCCCGCCGATGTAAAGGTCGACCGGTAGCCAGTAGTTGGCCCGCTCATCAAGCATGGCCTCATGGTTGTCAGCGCAGCAGAAGCGCGCGAAATACCACGAAGACTCCATGAAGGTGTCGAAGGTGTCGGTCTCCCGGGTCCAGCCGTCGCCCAGGTCGGAAAACTCGGGCATCTTCTTGAGCGGTGACCCCGAGGCGTCGACGGTGACTTCCATCGGCAGTTCGACCGGCAACTGGTCATCGGTAAGCGGCACGGTCTGGCCTTCAGGGCCGTATTTGACCGGAATCGGCGCACCCCAGTAGCGCTGGCGGGCCACCCCCCAGTCGCGCAGGCGGTAGTTGGTCTTGACCTCGCCGCGGCCCATCTCGGCGAGCTTGGCGGCGATTGCATCAAAGCCGTCCTCGAAGCCCAGCCCGTTGAACTCGCCAGAGTTGATCAGCATACCGTGTTCGGCATACGCGCCCTGGGACAGGTCGGGTGTGTTGCCGTTTTCATCGGCAATCACCGGATTGATCTCGATGCCGTACTTGGTGGCGAACTCCCAGTCGCGCTGGTCGTGGGCAGGTACGGCCATGACCGCCCCGGTACCGAACTCCATCAGCACGAAGTTGGCCACAAAGACGGGCACTTCGTTACCGGTAAGCGGATGAATGGCCTTGAAGCCCGTGGGCAGGCCTTTTTTCTCCTTGGTGGCCATTTCGGCTTCCGAGGTGCCGCCCCGGGCGCACTCCTCGCGGAAGGCCTGCAGCTCGGCGTTGCCTTCAGCGGCCTGTTTGGCGAGCGGATGATCGGCGGCAACGGCCATATAGGTAACGCCGAACAGCGTGTCCGGGCGCGTGGTGTACACCGAAAGCGGCTCACCGCTCGAGCCGTCGGGGGCCTTGATGTCGAAAGACAGCTCGACGCCCTGGGATTTGCCGATCCAGTTGCGCTGCATGGTCTTGACCTGCTCGGGCCACTCGACGTTGTCGAGATCCGCCAGCAGCTCATCGGCGTAGTCGGTGATCTTCAAAAACCACAGCGGGATTTCCTTGCGCTCGACCAGCGCGCCGGAACGCCAGCCGCGGCCTTCAATGACCTGCTCGTTGGCCAGAACGGTCTGGTCGACCGGGTCCCAGTTGACCGTGGACATCTTCTTGTACACCAGCCCCTTTTCCACCAGCTTGGTGAAGAACCACTGCTCCCAGCGGTAATAACTGGTATCGCAGGTGGCGAATTCGCGGCTCCAGTCGTAGGCAAAACCGAGGGCTTTCAACTGGTTGCGCATGTAGTCGATGTTCTGGTACGTCCACTTGGCGGGCGGTACCTGGTTTTGAATCGCGGCGTTTTCCGCCGGCATGCCGAACGCATCCCAACCCATGGGCTGCATGACATTCTTGCCCTGCATGCGCTGGAAGCGGGACACCACGTCGCCGATAGTGTAGTTACGCACGTGGCCCATGTGCAGCTTGCCGCTGGGGTAGGGGAACATCGAAAGGCAGTAAAACTTTTCGCGGTTCGCGTCCTCTACCGCTTTAAAGCATTGATGTTGATCCCAATATTGTTGGGCGTCGCGTTCAATTTCACGAGGGCTGTATTGTGCGTCCATCGGTTTATTTAATGCCTTGGCGTATCGCCCAAGTTGGGCGCAAAGTGAATGTTAGATGACGACTGTCAGATTAGTGGCGTCGATTGTATCCTATGCAGGTGTATCCTTGAACGGCTAGGCCATGATAGGTCACACCGCGCGTCGACAAAAGGAGAGGGACCATGAGTGAACAACACAACGACCATCGCCTACGCGAAGGCTACGAGCGTTTGCTGGAACGGATGCGGGACGGCGCTGACGAGCTGACTTGGGAAAATCTGCAAAAGGACCTGGACGACGCCGTTGAGTTTGAAGCGGAGCTGGAAGAGTACACCAAGGATGAACTGGCTTTGCTGCGGGCCTGGGTAGAGCGTGATCTGAAAGACATGCGCCACTACATGTCGGATACCGGCAAGCAGGTGGCCAGCTGGTTGGGCATTGATCTTGACCACCTTACCCGCCGCGTGGCGGAGTCGCTGCTTTCGATTGCCGACCGGAGCATCGTCGAGCGTGAGCGCTTTGACGACGACCTGGAAGCCGCCCGCGCCGATTACTGCGAAGGCGAGATGGCCGCTCCCGGCCTGATGGCCTGCGTGCACTGCGACGCCCAGGTGATGCTTCACAGCGTCTCGCGGCTGGAGCCTTGCCACCAGTGCGGCCATCGCTACTTTTACCGTTTTCCCGGCAAAATCGTCGAGACCTGATACATCGCTAGCCGACGATCAAACTGACGCCTGCGATCGCCCCCAGCGAGAGCAGGCTCAGGACAGCCGCGTACAGGAGGTTGTTGGTCATCATCCGGTAACCGCTCACCCCGTAGCGGCCCTGAAGGGACAGGTTGATGCCCGACAGCGGCCCCACGCTGGTGCCCACCGCCCACGAGCTCAATGCCACAAAGGCAAACAGCGTTTGCTCGCCGCCCTCCAGGTTGAGTATCGAGGCCAAAACCGACACGCCGATAATCGGGTGCAGCCCGGCCAGTGCACTCAGGGAGATAGCGGCGAAGCTGATCATCGCCTGGGGTGTGCCAAAGTCCGTAAACATGGTCCAGTCGTTACCCGCCGCGGCCGATACCAGGGTGGAAAGCCCCAGCGTCAATAACCCCGCCGCCAGGAACAGCGACACCTCGCCGCGCATGGCAGGCAAGCGGCTGAGGGTATGCTGGCGAACTCGCCGCAGGGTAAAACGCGGCCCCTCGCGCAGGTTGCTCAGCACGGCAACGGCTGGCAGCAGGAAGGTAATAATGCTGACAATGGTCAGCGACGGCGTCAGCCAGAAGTGAAACAGCATCACCAGCGCCGCCATGCCCACCGGCATCAGCAGGCTACGCGGTGCCAGCGAATAGCCATCCACCTCGCGCAGGTCAAATCGCCGTCTAAGCTCCAGCGTCGTGAACAACCCCGCCATCATCGCCAGGGGAAAGCCCGCCAGGGCAATGTGCGCGTACTCGACGTCCGGCACCAGCGAGATCACCAGGCCCATTGAGGCAAAAAACGGCGACCACAGCGCGGCGCTGGAAAGCCCACGGTTCAGTGCCAATAATTGCGGCATCTTAAGCGGCCCGCGCCTCGCCAGCTTGTCGCCAACCATCAGCACGGTGGAAAGATTCAGGATCGTGCCCAGGAAATGCACCCCCAACCAGGTGCGAAGCACGCCACCCGCGCCGGTCACGCGACTCCCCGAGGCACCTTTGCTGCCTTGCTTGCCAATCAGCGTAATAAAACTGACGCCCACCAGCATGGCCACCACGAACACATTGCCCTGCAACATGGCAGGCCAATCGACCTCAGCACCATAGACAAACCGCGCCACCAACAGCATGCCCGCGCCCAGGCCAATCAACACCCCCGCCTGGATACGCGAACGCCTGGTAATATCCCGCCACAGCAACAGTACCGCCGCCCACAGCACATAGCTTACCGCCTGCGTGGTCGCCGCCCAGCCGCTAAACCCCACTATTTGCACTACCAAACCAAGCAAAATCAGCACGCCCGCCAAGCGCTGCCGAGAAGTCGTCTCTTGCATCTCAATCCCTTACTGGTTGAGTTAGCAGGCTAATCGGGTTTGCAACGGAAGGCCAGCCCCGAACCGATCTGTAAGGGCCGCAACGCCTGATGCATACGTGTGTTCGGTAAAGGCCCCATCGAAATGCACACAAATCCAACGCGTCACACAACCCCCTAAAAGCACCACACCAATGCAGGATCTCGACTTGTCGGGCGATTGATAAGGCCACAACACCTAACGCATGCATGGATTCAAGAAAGGCACCCACCAAAATGCCCAGAAACTCACTGCGGCACGCACCCCCTACAAGCACCACACCAATGCAGGAGCCAGACTAGCCGAGCGATGATAAGGCCAAAACCCCGCCATGAACCTAGGTGAGGAATGCCATAACAAAAGATTAGTGTCTGCTTTGCAATGCCAAAGGAAACTGAGTAACGTCGACGTTATAACGTCTGTGTAATCCAAAATAGGTGACAAAAAATGGTGAGACGGTCGCAGGCGGAGCGCTTTAACGCATCCCAGACGCACCGGGGCGGTAGCGTGCCTGAGTTTAGCGTATATGTTTTTCCGGTACGTGGACTGTAGCGCTTTACTCGCGTAACAGCTTTCACACGATCCATTAGTTTCGGGGACCTGCTGCATATCCATTTGGTGTCGATCTCTTAATTATGGATATGAATACAGTATTATTGAGCTTGGGAAAACGCACACGAGTACGAATTCTGAAAATGTTGCCTAATTAATGTTAATTTAATTGAAAATCATGTGGTTACACGCGAAAAGGTAGGCTAAATTTGCTAAGTAAACATGTTGGCACGTTCATCCAATCATAGGACGCGCCGTCTAATACCTGTTAAGTGTAGGAATTGATAATGGAAATCTGGTATTTAGAAACGTCTGCCGTCAATTTCTTCATGGAAGGCCACTCTGTTGATGACGCTTTAGCTACGAAGCAGCTTCAGTTAAATAAAGGGCGTGAGTGGAGGTTGTCACCCATAACACTATGGGAAATTTTGATGACCTCAGATGAGGTTCGGCGAGAAGAAATACTATATTTTTGTCAGCATCTTTTTAGCAGGGAGTTACTACCTTCGCCAGCGGAACTAATTATTCCGTATATTCGCCAAGGAATGCCAAAAGTCGAACAAGCACGAGAGATGAAGTCCACGTCAAGGATAGCAGACGTCTGGAGAGATCTCGTTGATGATAGAAATAAAACTTTTATAATCGATCATAAAGAAGTGAGGGAGCGTGTAAAATTAATTCAGTCATTTACAAAAAATGTCCACGAATTGATAAAGCATGGTGATCTAGTTGTAGGTTCAGATAAAGCCTTTTCAGGCTTAGATGGCTCTCTTAGTAATTTAGTAAAAGAGCTTCCTTTCATTCAATCAGGTGAACCAGCAAGCAGCGAGCAATTATTGAGCTATAAAGTAGCTCTATACTACATAATGATAGTTCTATGTGCCGAAGCCGATTTTGACAATGAACCTATAAAAGTCTTTTGGCAGGAATTGGGAATCGATTCAACTGCGGATAGGGTAGCCTATGTGTTGAGGAAGTTGCCTGCGCTTGTTCATAGGGGGCCGTTTTGTGTTATGGCCTATATGACTATATCTCAGGCGTCTGGTAAGTACCCAAGAGGAGTATGGTTCGATAGTTTGCATTCAATTTATATGACATACGTTGATAGAATATTTACTACGGATGGCCACTTCCAAGGCTTACGAGATATTATTCCTGAACCAATATTGCAGCAAAAGATACATCACATGGATGAGGTTGAGTTGATTCATCATAATTCTAATCAGTTTGGCGTGCCCAACACTTAACAATCGCGTCAATTAGGACGCTCGCAAGCTCGCGCCTATTACGCGGGCGCTAAAGGAGTAAAAAGTGAAGATTTTTGACTATGCAATATCTGAAATTACGAGCAAGCAAGGTTATAGTGCTTTGTTTAAGGCGTTTATCGTAATTGCCACCCTTTATTTAGTATCAATTATTCAAGTAACTAAAATTACCCTGCCTATAGTGGCAGATTCGTATAAATTAAAGTATGAAGTGGAGCAGGAATTAAAAAAAAGAAGTCGCTTTTAGTGATCTCACGTGTACATTTGAAATGAAATCATATCAGCAGTGCAAGCTCGCTTTATACAAGAATGATATTGCGGATAAATCTTTAATCGCATTGGTTTCATTTCAAGATCTCTTGAAAATACTGGCATATATTACAGGGGTGTTCGCAGTTATTGGTTTTATATTCCACCCCTATGTGCATAAGAAAAAAACATAACAAGCAAAGGCAGCCGACGCTTACAGCGCGCCTGCTTTGAGCGTTGAGGCTGTAGAAAAAACCGCTGACGCCTAAGTTTTGGTAGGATTGAGGAAACAGACGAGGAGTGGTCAGCATGCCGCGCTTCAAGGCTTATAACTACAGAACGCATGGTGGTGATCAACTACCAAATTAGCTCCAGCCAGGCATCTTTGAACACGCCTTACACTACCTGATTGAGCACAAGCTCGACTTGCCAGTTTACCATCCTAAGTATCACGATGATGCGACCGGTTTGCGTTTGCTGCAATGTCGGCATTACCCAAAAAAATACCGGGGCATGCAGAACCCAAGCTCGGCCGACCATCGCAACGGCGCTGGCCGACAAGTATCTTTTATTATCGAGAACAAGCGCTTACCCAATTACACGGACTGGATGAAGCACCGAGTCGATAGCCCCAAGGGCAAAGAAATTTACAGCCACCGCATGTCGGTAGTAGAACCTGTGTTCGGTAATATTGGCACGACGAAGAGACTGAGCCGCTTCAGCCTGCGGGGTAAGAAGAAGGTGCAAGGTCAGTGGAAGCTCTACTGTATGGTGCACAATATTGAGAAGTTAGCGAATTATGGTCATTTGGCCGCGTCATGAAAGGCGATGAGCGGGGTATGTCGCAAAATAACCCTCTTAACTGGCATTAGGCGCACACCTTAGTGGCTGAATGCCGATATTAGGATGACTCAGCCAGATGACGGGCTGAGCCAAAAAATTAGGAAGACAGGCGATAGAAGTGCTCGAAATCGGGTTTTTCTACAGCCTCGTTAGCTCCACAAAGGACAAGATACTGTGATGGAATTTCTAGAGGCGCACGTGAATCTCGTCATAGCCCTTGGCGGCGCAGTGGGAGGCGCGTTTATCTCGTTGGTGGTCGGTTGGCTGCTGAGGAAGCGAGATTACGACCTCCGTCTCTGGGATAAGCTATTGGAGCGTAGGATTCAGGCCCATGAGAATCTGATCAAAGTAGCTCTTGAGATGAGAGTAATGGTAGCGCTTGGTACTGTTGATGCGGAGGGAGAGGTTATCAGAGCACCACAAGTTCTCGTCTCTCAAGAGGAGTTTGAGCAGTGGTTCGCTTCCGCTATCAACAACTGCTTGGCGGGCTCTACTTGGTTGTCTATCGATGCCAAGCGAGAGGCAAGTTTCCTCCAGGATTATTTAGTGACTCTCCACCTCCACCTGCAGCCCATAGCGAGCGAGGATTACCTGTCCGTTGGGAGTATTATTCGCCAGGATTTTATAGACATTTCAGCAAATCTTGAACGAGTAGCGTTCCGCTTCTTCGAGAAGGATGCGCGACGGTTGAAACTCAGTAATCTTGACGAGTGGCACAAATATCCACGGGAGCAGACGGAGAAACGGCTGAAGGATACGCGGCTGCTTCAGAGCTGGTCGGAATGGAGCCCGCTCATTCAAGAAACTACTACTAATGGCAATTAACAAGTGCGTACAGGATGACGCGGCTAAGCCGCGCATCTGAAGCAAGCTTTAGGAGCATATGGCAATCGACCTCACTCGCCCGCCAAAGCTGTATCGATACTCAGAAAGAAAGTGGCTAGAACGCTCCCTTGAACTGGGCGAGTTTCGTCTTCGGCCCGCGTCTGACTATAGTCAACAAGAGACTGATTTAGCACAACACGATGATGAGTTGGTTCGTGTCAGCAAATCTTCAGCTAGTTCAGTGTCTATTACTATTGAGCGCACAGGACAGACAATCAAACCACTTGGCGATGTGGTCTATAGATCAGAGGTCGGGACAAATTACTTGACCATCTGTTTTTCAAAGTGCTGGGATAAACATCTATTTGACGACTTTCCTGACACCGATGCGTGTCTCGTTATCCATGAAGTAGAAGGTTTCTGCGAAAGGCTTCACTCTGCAGCGGAGCTTGCGCTGCCTCAGTGGGCAGGCATGGATGCCGCCGTTATATATGGTGGTAAAAGCAAACTGGGCGCAGTTTTCTCTAAGCCACGCCAATTCATCTTGCAGAATGAGTGGCGTTTTGCATGGCTTCCGCACGGCCAAGTCGAGGAACTGGCTCCTGTCCTGCTTACAATCGGAAGCATTGCTGATATTGCAGAGATCGTTACAAGGCCTAACCGTGCAGCACCGCGCCCCTAACAACTCGGTCAAAGGGATAGCCCGGATAGAGGAACAATGCTGGCGCGGCGATTTAGTAAGATTCGCGAAGCCAGTGCGGCCATAAAGGGCAATGCATGAACCAAAGCGCTTTTTCAGTCTACACTTTCAGTATTTGCCCCAGTCACCAAGGTTCAGCAACACTAGAGTCTGCCTGATACATGGCAATAGACGGAGAAGCCTATGAGCGACAACCGCATCAGCGTGCAGTGCGTGGTGGGCGATATTGCCCAGCAGCCCGATGTCGATGCCGTGGTTAATGCTGCCAATGCGCAATTGAGAACCGGCGGAGGCGTCGCCGGGGCGCTTCATCGCGCTGCCGGGCCAGGCTTGGCGGAAGAGGGGCGGCCGATGGCGCCTATCTCCCCGGGCCAGGCGGTACTTACTGGTGGTCATGATCTGCCTAACCCTTGGGTGATTCATTGTCTGGGCCCGGTGTATGGCGTGGATAAGCCCGAGGATCAATTGCTGGCAGACTGCTACCGTAATGCGCTGACACTAGCTGACGAGCACGGCATTGAGCGGCTGGCTTTTCCGGCGCTCTCCACGGGCGCCTTTGGCTACCCAGCGAAGCAGGCCGCACAAGTGTGCGCGACGATTCTTGAGGCCATACTGCCCACCTTGCGCAAAGTGCGCCTGATCCGCTTTGTATTATTCGATGAAGCGGCCCGGCAAACACTCCACGACGCATTGGCTCAACGCTTGACCGTTGATCCAGCGGGCTAGCAGCTGTGTTTATTCCCTCACATGAGGCACAGCGTGGGCATCAGAGTCGATGTAAGCACAACGGAAGGAGACCAAGATGGTATCTACCACACAGCGTCAGGGGGCCTGCCTGTGCGGTCTGGTCAGCGTCACTGTTATCACCAACAGTCACCATGTCGGCGTTTGTCACTGCTCGATGTGTCGAAAGTGGGGTGGTGGCCCGATGTTTGCGGTTGAGTTTGCCAGTGATGTGGATTTCCAAGGCACAGAGCATATTTCCATCTTTAGTTCCTCAGAATGGGCCGAGCGTGGTTTCTGCCAGCAGTGTGGCACTCATCTCTTCTATTGCTTAAAGCAAGAGGGTCATTACGCGCTTCCCGTGGGTCTTCTTGATGACTCAGGTGATTGGCAAATAACCGAGCAAATATTCATCGACCAAAAGCCGCGTTACTATTCGTTGGCAGAAAAAACCAAGCAGCTGACCGGCGAAGAAGTGTTCGCCCAGTATGGTGAATAAAGGCCAATCGACGGGTGCGTCTCCGTTTAAGCGATGAGGCGGGTCATTTCTGAAGAGGGAAGCATCAATGTCAGAAAAAGGTCGGCACGATTATGCCGCTACCGTTGTCTGGACGGGGAATTCAGGCGAGGGTACCCAACATTATCGCGCCTTCTCGCGTGACCACGAGATAACGTGCGCCAGCAAACCGACAATATTCGGATCGGCAGATCCCGCCTTCCTGGGCGATTCGTCCCGTTATAATCCGGAAGAGCTATTGCTAAGCTCGCTCTCGGCATGCCATATGCTTTGGTACCTGCATCTGTGCGCCAACGCTGGCATTACGGTAACGGAGTATATAGACAACGCCACGGGTCGAATGATCGAGACGACCAATGGCAGTGGCTATTTCGAGAACGTAACGCTGAAGCCACGCATCCGAATCGGGGCGGCTGACGACAGGGAGCTGGCGACAGCTCTGCACGATAAAGCGCATTCGTTCTGTTTTATTGCCAATTCTGTCAATTTTGACGTTGGATGTGAGCCTGAGATTCTCACCGGGTAATCGACGTGCCTGACAAGTGCAGGCATTAACGGTACATGACGAATAAGGATGTAGCGTGGTAGAGCATTATGAACACCAGTTCATCAGCTTCATTAACGCTGAAATGGAGCAAGACCCGGCGCATGATTTGAATCATGTATTGAGAGTCGTTAAAACCGCCAAATCGTTATGTGCAATAGAAGGGGCGAAACTTGAAGTGGTTTTGCCGGCCGCGTATTTACATGATTGCTTTTCATTCCCCAAGAATCACCCCGACAGGGCGCGGAGTTCTTTTATCGCCTCCGAGAAGGCGATGGATTTCCTGGCGGCCATCGATTATCCGTCTGAGCATCACAGCGACATAGGGCATGCGATCATCGCGCATAGTTTCAGCGCGAATGTATATCCTCAAACGATAGAAGCACAGATTGTGCAAGACGCCGATAGGCTGGATGCGCTTGGGGCTATCGGGATTGCAAGGTGCCTTCAGGTGAGCACAGGTTTAGGGGTGGGGCTGTATGACCCGGAGGACCCGTTCTGTGATGTTCGTGTGCCCAATGACCGTGCTAATACGGTTGATCACTTCTATACAAAGCTACTTAGAATTGCTGAAACCATTAACACGCAATCAGCCAGGGAAGAGGCGGAAAAGAGAACCGCCTTTATGAAGCAGTATTTGGCTCAGTTAAGCGCTGAAATATAAAGGAAAGTACGTATTCGAAGGGCAAGGCATTCACGCCTGCTTTCAGAAGGTTGAGCCGTTCAAGACGGCCTCACCTAGCCATTCGAAGGAATACGTCTTCGATACATTGGAAGAACTTGAAGGCTGGCCGACGCTATTGCCCTTGCCAGGCCATCGAGGATCCGAAATACGTCAGTTTTAGGCATCAGGAGGTTAAATCACGTGCAGATCGAAGACGCTACCTGGCAGACATTGCGTGAAGAGGTGCGCGCTCTGGCAGGGTCAGAGCCGATCCTGGCGAGCTACCTGCATGCGACGGTGATCAACCATTGCGAGCTGGAAGATTCGCTGTCCTACCTGCTTGCGGGCAAACTTTCCTCCCCTGATCTCCCGGCCATGAGCCTCCGGGAGGTGATTTCTCAAGCCTTCGCTGATTCCCCCGACATCAGGAAGGCGATCCGCAATGACCTGGCGGCGGCCGCTGACCGTGACCCGGCGGCGCATGGCCTGGCGAATCCTTTTCTGAATCACAAGGGGTTTCACTCCTTGCAGGCGTATCGGGTGTCCCACTGGTTCTGGATGAAAGGGCGGCGGTCTCTGGCGCTCTATCTGCAGAGCCGGGTCTCCGAAGTGTTTGCTGTGGATATCAACCCTGCTGCCGTCTTGGGTGATGGCATCTTCATCGACCATGGCAATGGCGTCGTCATCGGTGAGACGGCGGTGGTTGGCGACAACGTGTCCATGCTTCAGGGCGTAACGCTAGGTGGCACGGGGAAAGAAGAAGGGGATCGGCATCCCAAGGTTGAGAGTGGCGTCCTGCTGTCGGCAGGTGTCAAAGTGCTTGGCAATATCCGCATAGGCGCTGGCTCCAAGGTGGGAGCAGGCAGCGTGGTGCTTCAGGATGTGCCGCCGCGTACAACCGTCGTCGGTGTCCCGGCACGAGTCGTCGGTAAGCCAGGCAACGAGCACCCCGCTATTTGCATGGATCAACGCTGTGAACAGGCAGGCAATAGTTGACCGCTGCCGACGAGAGGTGGCCACCTGCCAAGGCAGTTAGTCAGAATACCAACAACAAAACTCATGGAGGATTACTAATGCGTACATTAATCACGGGCATCATGCTCTTGTTACTGTTGCCCAACCTTGCCTTTGCAGGGCAGCTTTGGGGGCCGACCAACGCCGGGATGACGGTAGAGGAGGTGTTGCACGCGGTTGATGGGGCCTACCGGGTAGAGGATGGTGGTCGCCTGGCCACCACGGCGATAGAAGAAGTGCGCAAGGATGATGTGGCGCTAGCCGGCGAGATATTTACTCAGCAGTTTTACTTCATGAACGGCCAACTTACCCAGGTCACCTTCAAGCTGGACGACGCGCGAGATTTCGAGACCAATCTGGGGCTGGTGGAGGCGCTGACGAACGACCTGCGCGAGCAATATGGGGAAGAAGCGGATGCCGAAACCACCCAGGCAGGTATCATGCGAAAAGCCAGCGTGACCTGGGTCGAGGGCAACCGCAAGGTGAGGATTTTTTTGATGTCGATGGGGCAGGACAGTTCGTTGCTGAAAGTGAACTACCAGGCCTATTTCGGCGATTAGGCGTGAGCTGAGGGGTTGGCGCGCCAACCCTTTTCCCTGGCACCCAAGCCTGGCATTACCGCGCGGATGCACCTAGACGTCGGTTATTCGCTTCTGCTCTCTTCCAGTGCCTCGATCATCATGTTGGCGGCGTTGGAGAGCGTGCGGTTGTTGTGAACCAGATAACCCAGCGGACGGTGGAGCGGGGCGGTGGCAACCTTGAGCTCCACCAGATCGTGGTCGATCATCTTTTCGGGCAGCAGGCTCCAGCCGAGCCCGACGCTGCACATCATCTTGAGCGTTTCCAGGTAGTTGGTCGCCATGCTTACCGGCAGTTCAAGCCCCGCTTGTTCAAACCGTTGGGCGATCAGCGAGCCGGTAAAGGTTCTGGCCCCTGGCATCACGCAGTTGTGTTGGCACAGGTCGGCGAGTGACAGCACGCGTTGCTGGGCGGCGAGCGGGTGGTCGGTCGCGCAGACAAAGCACAGCCGGTCACGCCAGAGCTCCACGACATGCAACTGCTCCACGGGGTGGGGCGCCAGGGTGACCACGCCCATTTCCAGCGAGCCATCGCGCACGCCCTGATAGGCAAATTCCGAATCAAGAAAGTGCAGGTCCAGCGCCACCGCCGGGTGGCGCTGGGTATACTGCTTTAATACCGGCGGCAAACGGTGCAGGCCAATATGGTGGCTGGTCGCGAGCGTCAGGGGCCCGCCCACCTGGCCGGACAGGTTGGCGAGCGCCCGGCGGCTGTCTTCTACCGTGAACAGAATTTGCCTGGCCTGGGGAAGAAGCACGCTACCCGCCTCGGTTAACGCGATGCGCCGGCCAATGCGGTCGAATAGCCGTGCGTCTACCTGAGATTCCAGGGTGGCAATGCGTTTGCTCACCGCCGGTTGGGTCAGGTGAAGCTGTTCAGCCGCCCGGGAGAAACTTTGTGTGTCGGCTACGGCCAAAAAGGCTTGAAGGCTTTGGGTGTCCATCGCGTCGTTTATCCACTTGGCAAAGTGTCTTGTATTCCAGTTTGGAATCTAAACTATGAATAACATGAATTGCTTTTATCTTCGAGCCGCGTGACACTCCTACCACACGTTAAAAAAGCAGCGCCAAAAAGCTGCCGCTATGAACTAGCAGGGCCTAGCCCGGGAGAAGCACATGTCAGGTCAAACGCTTTACGACAAATTGTGGAATCAGCATCTGGTCAAGCAGCGCGATGACGGCACCGCGTTGATCTATATCGACCGCCATATGCTCCACGAAGTGACCTCGCCCCAGGCCTTTGAAGGACTGCGTTTGGCGAACCGCAAACCATGGCGCCTGGATACCAACCTCGCGACCACTGACCATAACGTGCCGACCACCTTGATCGAGCGTTCCCAGGGCAATAGCGGCATTAAAGACCCGGTGTCGTTGATCCAGGTGCAGACCCTCGACGACAACTGTGTCGAATACGGCATCACCGAGTTCGGCATCAACGACCCGCGCCAGGGCATCGTTCATGTGGTCGGGCCGGAGCAGGGCGCAACCCTGCCAGGCATGACCGTCGTCTGCGGCGATTCTCACACCGCCACCCATGGTGCTTTTGGTGCGCTGGCCCACGGCATCGGCACCTCGGAAGTCGAGCACGTACTGGCGACCCAGTGCCTGCTGACCCAGAAGATGAAGAATATGCAGGTGCGGGTTGAAGGCGAGCTGGGCCTGGGCGTGACCGCGAAAGACGTGGTGCTGGCGATTATCGGCAAGATTGGCACGGCGGGCGGCACCGGCTATGCCATCGAGTTTGCCGGTAGCGCCATCGAGTCGCTGTCCATGGAAGGCCGCATGACCGTGTGCAACATGGCCATTGAGGCGGGTGCGCGGGTCGGCATGATTGCCGTGGACGACACCACGATTGACTACATCGGCAACCGCCCCTACTCGCCGACCGGCGAGCAGTGGGAAGCCGCCGTGGCAGACTGGCGCAACCTGGTTTCCGACCCGGATGCCGTCTTCGACAACGTGGTGACCCTGAAAGCCGAAGACATCGAACCCCAGGTGAGCTGGGGCACCAGCCCTGAAATGGTCACCGGTATTTCCGGCCAGGTGCCCGACCCCAACGCCGCGCCGGATGAAACCGTGCAGCGCAGCCACACCCGTGCGCTTGAGTACATGGGCCTGCAGGCCAACCAGAAAATTACCGATATCAAGCTGGACAAGATTTTCATCGGCTCCTGCACCAATGCGCGCATTGAAGATCTGCGCGAAGCCGCCAAGGTGGCGAAGGGCAATAAAATCGCCGACTCCATCAAGTTGGCCATGGTGGTGCCCGGCTCCGGCTTGGTGAAGCGCCAAGCGGAAGAGGAAGGCCTGGACAAGATATTCATCGAGGCGGGCTTTGAATGGCGCGAACCGGGTTGCTCCATGTGCCTGGCGATGAACGCCGACAAACTGGGGGCGGGCGAGCACTGTGCCTCGACCTCCAACCGCAACTTTGAAGGGCGCCAGGGCTACGGCGGTCGCACTCACCTGGTGAGCCCCGCCATGGCGGCAGCGGCGGCGATTGCCGGCCACTTTGTCGATGTGCGCACCTTGCCCGCGAACGACGCAACCCACGCTCAGGAGGCCTAAGCCATGAAAAAGTTTGAACGTTTTGAAGGCGTCGTCGCGCCTCTTGATCGCGCCAACGTGGACACCGATCTGATCATCCCGAAGCAGTTTCTGAAGTCGATCAAGCGGACCGGTTTCGGGGTCAATCTGTTTGACGAGCTACGCTACCTGGATGAAGGCGAGCCAGAGCAGGATTGCTCGCAGCGGCCGCTGAATCCCGATTTCGTGTTGAACAAGCCACGTTACCAGGGGGCCGAAATACTGCTGACACGGCGTAATTTCGGTTGCGGCAGCTCCCGTGAGCATGCGCCCTGGGCGCTGGAAGACTTTGGCTTCAAGGTGGTGGTGGCGCCCAGCTTCGCCGATATTTTCTATAATAACGCCTTCAAAAACGGCATCCTGCTCATCACGCTCGACGAAGACACGATCGATCGCCTGTTCGATGAAGTGGAAGCGAAAGAAGGCTACCGCATGGACGTGGACCTGGAGAATCAGCGCGTGATTACCCATCGCGGCGAAATTCTTGAGTTCGAGGTCGATGAGTTCCGCAAGCACTGCCTGCTGGAAGGCCTGGATGATATTGGCCTGACCTTGAAAGACGAAGACGCCATTCGACGCTTTGAGGAAAGCCATCGCCAGGAACGGCCTTGGTTGTTCCGCCAACCTGCGTAAGTCACCGCTTCAATAAATGCTAAGGACGTTGCATGACACATAAGGTTCTATTACTGCCGGGTGACGGTATCGGCCCTGAAATTGCTGCCCAGGCATCGCGCTTGCTGAAAGCCTGCCAAGACGCCGGGCTGGATATCGAGGTAGATGAAGCGCTGGTTGGCGGCGCTGCCTACGATGCCCACGGCGATCCATTGCCTGAGCAGACGCTGGATAAAGCCAAGGCCGCAAGTGCCATCCTGCTTGGGGCAGTGGGTGGCCCCAAATGGGACAAGATTGAAGATCTATCCAAGCGGCCCGAAAAAGGCCTGCTGGGCCTGCGTAAAAACCTGGGGCTGTTCGGCAATCTTCGCCCGGCCATGCTCTACCCACAGCTTGCCAGCGCCTCGAGCCTGAAACCTGAACTGGTGGCCGGGCTGGATATCATGATTGTCCGCGAGCTGACCGGCGGCATCTACTTCGGACAGCCCCGCGGCATCGAAGAGCGCAACGGCGAGCGGGTAGGCTTTAATACCTACGTATATTCCGAAAGCGAGATCGAGCGTATCGGTCGCGTGGCCTTTGAAATGGCCCAGAAGCGGGGCAAGAAGCTTTGCTCGGTGGATAAAGCCAACGTGCTGGAAGTGACGATTCTGTGGCGTGAGGTCATGGAGCGGCTGGCACCGGAGTACCCGGACGTTGAGCTGTCGCACATGTACGTGGATAACGCCGCCATGCAGCTGGTGCGTGCGCCCAAGCAGTTTGACGTGGTGGTGACCGGCAACATGTTCGGCGATATTCTCTCCGACGCTGCTGCCATGCTCACGGGGTCCATTGGTATGTTGCCTTCTGCTTCGCTCAATGAAAGCGGGCAGGGCATGTACGAGCCCTGCCACGGCAGTGCACCGGACATTGCCGGTAAAAACATTGCCAACCCGCTGGCGATGATGCTCTCTGTGGCCATGATGCTGCGCTACTCGCTGGGTGAAAACGCCATGGCCGAGCGTATCGAAGCCGCCGTGGGCAGCGTGCTGGATGACGGCCTGCGCACCGCGGATATCGCTTCCGAAGGTATGCAGACCATCGGTACCGACGCCATGGGCGATGCGGTGCTGGCGGCGTTTGCCAAGCAGTGAAACCCTCGGTTTCGCGCTTATAAAACCACCATTAAGAATCGTGTATAATGCAAGTACTCATTCTTTGCAGGAGGACTTCATAATGTTGAAAGTCGGTTTCGTGGGATGGCGCGGCATGGTCGGCTCGGTGCTGATGCAGCGTATGCAGGAAGATGGTGATTTCAACGGCATCGAGCCGGTGTTCTTCACCACTTCCCAGGTTGGCCAGCCCGGCCCCGACATCGGTGTGGACGTCCCTCCGCTGAAAGACGCCTTTGATATCGAGGCGCTCAAGGCGCTGGATGTGGTGGTCACCTGTCAGGGCGGCGACTACACCAAGCCGGTCTACAAGGACCTGCGCAGTGCAGGCTGGAAAGGCTACTGGATCGATGCGGCCAGCACGCTGCGCATGGAAGATGAAGCGACCATCGTGCTGGACCCGGTCAACCGTGGCGTGATCGACGCACAGTTGGCCAAGGGCGCCAAGACCTTCGTCGGCGGCAACTGCACCGTGAGCCTGATGCTGATGGGGCTGGGCGGTCTGTTTGAAGCCGATATGATCGAGTGGATGACGTCCATGACCTATCAGGCAGCGTCTGGCTCAGGTGCCAAGCACATGCGCGAGCTGCTCAACCAGATGGGTACGCTGCACGATAGCGTCGGCGAAGAACTGAAAGACACCTCCAGCGCGATTCTTGATATCGATCGCAAAGTGACGGCGGCCATGCGTAGCGGCAACTTCCCCACCGAGAACTTCGGTGCGCCCTTGGCCGGTAGCCTGTTGCCGTGGATCGACAGCAAACTGGATAACGGCCAAAGCCGCGAAGAGTGGAAGGGTAGCGTTGAGACCAACAAGATTCTGGGTCTCGACAACAACCCGATCCCCATCGATGGCCTTTGCGTACGCATCGGTGCCATGCGCTCGCACAGCCAGGCGTTCACCATCAAGCTGAAGCAGGACGTGCCGCTGGACGAGATCGAAGACCGCATTGCCAAGCACAACGAGTGGGTCAAGCTGATTCCCAACGAGAAAGACGCCACCAACGAAGGCTTAACGCCTGCGGCGGCGACAGGTACGCTGCAAGTGCCGGTTGGCCGTCTGCGCAAGCTACAAATGGGCGGTGAGTACCTCTCGGCCTTCAGCGTTGGTGACCAACTACTGTGGGGCGCGGCTGAACCGCTCAAGCGGATGCTGATGATCCTGCGCGAGCAGTAAGTTTCCGCCGAGGCCAAAGACGCATCCTAAGCGGATGAAAAAGCCGCATCCCAAGCGGACGAAAACGGGGAGCGAATCAAACGCTTCCCGTTTTTTTATGCGCGCGGATTTTGTCCCAAAAAGACGGTACTATGGTAAAAACGCCACTGTGGTAAAAAAGCATGAAACTGCCGCACAATGAAGTGGTGAGTTATATAAAAAAGTTAAATTGGTAACAGGGGCATCCATGAAACAGCTAGGCGCGTTGGCCGTAGGGCTTTGGCTAAGCATGGTGGGGTCAATTGGCTGGGCGCTTGAGTTGGGGCCTGCCCAGGTTCAGTCCCGGTTAGAGGCCCCGTTGCAGGCCATGCTGCCGCTTGTGGATGGCGACGCGTATTCGACGTCAGCGATTGAGGTCAGCGTCGCCGGTCAGGATGCCTTTGCCGACGCGGGGGTTGAGTGGACACCGATGGCGGGGGGCGTCCAGGCCAGCATTCAGGAGCGCCAGGGGCAGCCCGTGGTGATGTTGACCAGTAACCAGCCCATTACGTCGCCTTGGCTGGACCTGCTGCTGACCGTGGCATCCCCCGATGGCCGGCAGTCCCAGGCCATTACGTTGCTGTTTGATCCTCCTGACTACAGCGCTGTCGATCAACCGGCGGCATCAGTAGCCCCTCAACCTGCCGCCGAGAACAATGCCCCCGCCGCGCCGCAAACCCCTGAGACCGCCCAGGGCGACGCGTACGTACGCAGCGGCGATACGCTATGGAGCGTTGCGGCGCGCACCAAGCCCGCACAGGCCAGCGTCCAGCAGATGATGCTGGCGCTGCTTGAAGCCAACCCCAGCGCCTTTCCCTCGGGTAATATCCACGAAATGCGTGCCGCTCAGCGGCTGACGTTACCCGATGAGTCGCGGGTGATGGCGCGTTCGGCGGATCAGGCCGCCGAAACCATCCGGGCAATGAACGCGGCCTGGCAGCGCCGCGATGAAAATGGCCCGGCGCCGGTGGCGATGGCCGAGGTCGATGCAGATAACGCCACGACCGCTGACGCCGGTCCAGCCGCAAGCGAGCCTGCGCAAGAGGTTCAGGCAGTCTCGCAGCAAGCCCCCTCCGTCGAGGCGACTGCCCTCAGTGCGGCGCGAGTGCTAGCCAATGCGGCGACGAATGCGGCGACGAATGCGACATCACCGTCCGCCTCGTCATCACCGGCGCCTTCCGGTGAAGCTGAGCCCAGCCCGCGGTTCCAGCAGGCGCTTGAGGATATGCGCGAGGAAATCTCAGCGCTTCGCGACGAGGTGGATCGGCTGAATCAAACCCTGGCAGCGCAGCAAGCGGTGCCCACGCCGTCGGCGCCGACAGCTGAACCGCCGTCTTTCATGGAACGTGTCAGCGACTATCAGAGGTGGCTGCTGCTGCTCGCGCTGGTTCTGCTGGTGGTATTGTGGGTGGTGATGCGTCGCCGTCGCCAGCAGTGGGAAGCGCCGCCGACCATGTCGACGGCGGGCGCAAAGGCCCCCCAAGAGCCTGCACCATCGACCGCTGGCAAGCCTCGCGTGTCTCCCTCGGTAGCACCGGCAGCATCTTATGACGATGCACCAGCGGTGACGCCAGAAGCGATGGATCCAACCGCGGCAAGCGAGGCGGCGAGCCAGGCGCCAACCAACCCTACCGACGGGGAATATACCAAGGACGAGACGCCCTTTGATCGCTCGACCATGGCCCGTACCCAGGCGGCCGGGCTGGTCGAGATGGGGGGCGAGCGGCGTTTGGCGTTAAAGGTCACCTCTGGCGGGCATAAGCCGTCGCTATGGCTGGCGCCGCCCGCCGATCCTGAGGCTGTGTCGGCCATGCTTTCGTCAATGGGGGCTAGCAAGGTGAACAACGAGCCGATGTCTGAACCCAGCCAGTCGACAACGGTCCCGGGCGATGAGGGGGCGTGTATTATCGATTATGAGCCGCCTACGCTGGCTTCGGAAAGCGCGGCCCGGGAAGAAACGCCCATGCAGCCCACCGTGGATTTTGAAGGCAAGCCAGCGGCGCCATCGACGGCGCCTGCGTCTGCCGCTACTCGGGAGCCAGCGCAAGAGCAAGAGCAAGAGCAGGAGTGGGAGATTGAAGAGGTGGCATTTGCGCCCACTCCTCGCGATAATAGCGCGCCTTCCTCCCCCGGCAATGTTGATAAGAGGCGATGACGCTGTTTTACCATTTTGATGAGACACAACCGTTAACCGGCCGCCTGGCGATGGGCATCGAATACGATGGCACGCGCTTTTGCGGTTTTCAGCGACTCAAGCACGCCGCCTCGGTGCAGGCATCGGTGGAAGACGCGCTGAGCAAAGTGGCCGGTGCGCCGGTGCAGATCCATGCCAGCGGGCGAACCGACTCAGGCGTGCATGCCACCCGTCAGATCATCCACCTGGACCCACCTGCCCAGCGCTCGGAAAAGGCCTGGGTGTTTGGTGCGAATACCTACCTGCCGCGTGATGTGTCGGTTCGCTGGGTCAAGCCGGTATCCGACGATTTTCACTCGCGGCTGGGTGCGCTGGGGCGCCGTTACCGTTACCTGTTGCTGAATCAGATAAGCCGCCCGGTACTGGAACGAAACAACGTCACCTGGTGCCGCGATCCCCTGGATGCCGACGCCATGCACAGAGCCGCGCAGGCGCTGGTGGGGGAACATGATTTCTCGAGTTTCCGCGCGGCGGGCTGTCAGTCGAAAACGCCGTGGCGACAAATGCACTTTATCGACGTCAAACGGTTTGGCCCCCTGGTCATGATCGATATCCAGGGCAATGCCTTCCTGCACCACATGATTCGCAACATTGCCGGTGCCCTGGCAAGCGTGGGTCGCGGCGCCCAGGACGAGGACTATATCGAACGGCTGCTGGCGCTCAAGAACCGAAAGATGGGCGATGTCACCGCGCCGGCCTGTGGGCTGCACTTTGTCGACTCGATCTATGACGAGCGGTTTGCGTTGCCCAAAGAGCCGCTGGGGCCTAACCTGCTGGCCTTTTCCGGCGAATGGACCGGCGAGCGCGAACTCCCCGAGACCCCGCGCGTGGCGGCACGGCGAAAGCTGACCTTTGCCAAGAAGCCCCAGGAGACACCGTGATTAATACTGAGTCCATGCAACGCACACGCATCAAGTTCTGCGGCTTTACCCGCCAGGCCGACATCGATACGGCGGTGGCGCTAGGCGTGGATGCCCTGGGCTTTGTGATGTGGCCGAAGAGTTCGCGCAGCGTCGATATTGAGCAGTTGGCAGGGCTGGCAGCGAAGGTCCCGGCGTTTGTCAGCCGTGTGGGGCTATTTGTCGACCCGTCTGCCGAGTGGGTCGAGGCATGTCTGCCGAACCTGGACCTGCTGCAATTTCATGGTGATGAAACGCCCGAATTCTGTGCCGGCTTTGACCGCCCCTGGATCAAGGCGCTGCGCATGCGCGACACGATCGATCTAGCCTTTGAAGCAGAGCGTTATGCCCAGTCACAAGCCTTGTTGCTTGACGCTTACCGACCTGGTAAGCCCGGCGGCACCGGTGAGTCGTTTGATTGGTCGAGAATCCCCGCAACGCTGGCAAAACCTGTTATCCTCGCAGGGGGATTGACGCCGGAAAATGTCACGCAGGCCGTCCGCCAGGTGAGGCCTTACGCGGTGGATGTTTCCGGCGGCATCGAAGCCTCGCGCGGCTGTAAAGATGCTTCCAGGATGGCGTCTTTTGTCCGTCAAGTGGCGTTGGCTGACGCCCGTTAAGTTCCTGGGTCCGCCCGGCTTTTCCCGGGCTGCGTTTTAAAGTGAATTCATTTATTGTTTGCCTGTTCTGGCGATCTTGTGAGGTATCCCTGTGACAGTCTCAGCAACTGGTGCTTCTGAAAGCGTTTCAAAGACACGTTTCAGTGAGTTGACTCAAATGCCGGATGCCCGTGGCCATTTTGGCCCCTACGGCGGCCGGTTCGTGTCGGAAACCCTGAGCTTTGCCCTGGAAGAGTTGGAGCAGACCTACTTGAGTCTGCGTGACGACCCCGACTTTCAGGCTGAGTTTGACCGTGATCTTGCCCACTTCGTGGGGCGGCCATCGCCGTTGTATCATGCTGAACGATGGTCACAGGCCCTCGGTGGGGCGCAAATCTGGCTCAAGCGCGAAGACCTTAATCACACCGGCGCTCACAAGGTGAATAACACCATTGGTCAGGCGCTGCTCGCCAAAAAGACCGGCAAACCCCGTGTCATTGCCGAAACCGGTGCGGGCCAGCACGGCGTGGCAACCGCCACGGTGGCGGCGCGTCTGGGGCTTGAGTGCGATGTTTACATGGGGGCTGCAGATGTCGAGCGCCAGAAACTGAACGTCTATCGCATGCGTTTGCTGGGTGCTCGGGTGATTCCGGTCGAGTCGGGTACCCGTACCCTGAAAGACGCCATGAACGAAGCGCTGCGCGACTGGGTCACCAACGTCGATAACACTTTTTATATTATCGGTACCGTGGCAGGGCCGCACCCGTATCCCCAACTGGTGCGTGATTTCAACGCCGTGGTGGGGCGTGAGGCACGCCGCCAGTCACTTGAGCAGATTGGCCGCCTGCCTGATGCGCTGGTTGCCTGCGTGGGCGGTGGCTCCAACGCCATTGGCCTGTTCTATCCCTTCGTGGAAGACGACGATGTGGCCATGTATGGCGTTGAAGCCGGTGGTGACGGGGTGGAAACGGGGCGTCACGCGGCGCCGCTGTCTTCCAACGCACCGCGCGGTGTGCTGCACGGTAACCGTACCTACCTGATGTCGGATGAGGCAGGGCAGGTGTCGGATACCCACTCGATCTCTGCCGGGCTGGATTATCCGGGCGTTGGCCCCGAACATGCCCTCTGGAAAGACGTCGGTCGGGTAAATTACGTGGCCGCCAACGACAATGACGTGCTTGAGGCGTTTCGCGAACTCACACACATGGAAGGCATCATGCCTGCCCTCGAAACGGCCCACGCACTGGCCTACGCCAAGGTGCTGGCGCCCACCATGCGTCCTGATCAGCATATCGTGATTAACCTGTCGGGCCGTGGTGACAAAGACATTATGACAGTGGCCAAGATTGACGGCATCGACATTTAGGGCCAGCAGCTTCCAGGGTCATAAGTTCTAAGGTCACAAGTATCTCAGGTCATAAGTTTCTAAGGGCAAGCATGAACCGTATTGATCAGCGTTTCAGTGAACTAAAACAGCAGGGCCGCAAGGCCCTGATTCCCTTCATTACCGCCGGAGACCCCGCACCCCGGTACACCGTTGGCTTTATGCATGCCCTGGTGGAAGCCGGTGCGGATATCATCGAGTTGGGCGTACCCTTCTCAGATCCCATGGCAGACGGCCCGGTCATCCAGAAGGCCTGCGAGCGCGCGCTCAAGCAGGGCACCCGGCTGGTCGACCTGCTCGACATGGTCGCCGAGTTCCGCGAGACCGATACCACTACGCCTGTGGTGTTGATGGGCTATCTCAACCCCATTGAGCGCATCGGTTACGACACCTTTGCCGATAAGGCAGCCGAGGTCGGGGTAGATGGTGTATTGACCGTGGATATGCCCCCGGAAGAAGCGGACGTGTTTGGCCCGCTTCTGAAATCGCGCGACCTGGCGGCGATTTTTCTCGTTGCACCTACCACTTCCCACGCCCGGGCCGCTACAATATGCGCCCACGGCGAAGGGTACCTGTACTATGTGTCACTCAAGGGGGTGACCGGTGCCGCGACACTCAATGCCGACGACGTGGCAGAGCACCTGACGCCGTTACGCGGCATGACCGACCTGCCGCTGTGTGTGGGTTTCGGTATTCGTGACGGTGCAACCGCCGCGGAAGTCGCCAAGGTAGCTGACGGTGTGATTGTGGGGAGCGCCTTGGTCAACCGCATCGCCGAGAGTGTCGATGCGCCGGATACCATTGCCGCCCAGTTAAAGCAGGTGCTTGGCGAGATGCGTTCGGCCATGGATGCCTGATAAGTTATTTCATCGTCTACACTAACTGAACATTAGTTTGACCCCATTCATCAAGCTTGGTCCTGCCAAGCGTTGACGTACAACGGAAGTCTTTTTGATATGAGCTGGTTAGATAAGATTGTGCCCTCCATGGGGCGTATCCAGCGTAAGGACCGTCGCGCTAGCGTTCCCGATGGTCTCTGGCGTAAATGCCCCAAGTGCGAAGCCGTTCTCTATCTTCCTGAGTTAGAGAAGCATCAAAGTGTTTGCCCGAAGTGCAACCACCACCTGCGGTTAACGGCGCGCAAGCGGCTGGATTGGTTCCTGGACAAGACGGGACGCGAAGAGATTGCGGCCGAGATTGAGCCGGTCGATCGCCTCAAGTTCCGCGATTCCAAGAAATACAAGGACCGCTTGACCGCAGCGCAAAAAGAAACCGCCGAAAAAGACGCGCTGGTTGCCATGCGTGGTGAGCTGAATGGCTTGCCCGTGGTGGCCGTGGCGTTCGAGTTTACCTTTATGGGCGGCTCCATGGGCGCGGTGGTTGGCGAGAAGTTCGTGCGCGCCGCTACGCTGGCACTTGAATCTCGCGTACCGTTGATTTGCTTTGCGGCTTCCGGCGGGGCGCGCATGCAGGAAGCGCTATTCTCGCTGATGCAGATGGCGAAAACCTCGGCAGCGCTTGAAAAGCTCAAGCAGGAAGGCATTCCGTATATCTCGGTACTGACCGATCCGGTCTTTGGGGGCGTCTCTGCATCCCTGGCGATGCTTGGTGACCTGAATATTGCCGAACCCAATGCGCTGATCGGTTTTGCCGGTCCGCGCGTCATTGAGCAAACCGTGCGCGAAACCCTCCCGGAAGGCTTCCAGCGCAGCGAGTTCCTGCTTGAGCACGGCACGGTAGACATGATCGTGCATCGCCACGATATGCGCGAGCGCGTTGGTGGCGTCCTTCGCAAGCTGACCCACCAGCCGCTGGCCGGTAGTGATCCTGAGCCCGAAGAAGAGCCCATGGTGTTTGAGCCGGTGGTCGACGAGCCTCAGGTGGCCGAGCAGGCGGAAGACCCCGAGTGGATCGAGGCGATTAACGGTAATAGCCAATCGGACACTGCCAAGCGCGACGATTCCTCACGCAATGCCTAAAACGCTGGCGCAGTGGCTTGACCATCTGGAAACCCTCCACCCGGTGGGGATCGAACTGGGGCTGGATCGGGTCAGTCAGGTGGCTGACCGAATGGGCCTGTTGCAACGCCCCATTGCCAAGCGGGTCATCAGCGTGGCGGGCACTAACGGCAAGGGCTCGACCCTGGCAATCATCGATAGCGTGGCGCGCGCTCATGGTCTGCGAGTGGGGACCTATACGTCTCCCCACCTGCTGCGCTACAACGAGCGCGTTCAGCTTGATGGCGGCATGGCGAGCGACGAACAGCTGGTCGCGGGCTTTGAAGCCGTCGAGCAGGCAAGGCTAGTCGCACCGGCGGTTAGTCTGACTTACTTCGAAGCCGGGACGCTGTGTGCCCTCTGGTGCCTTTGCCAGCAGCCGCTTGATCTGGCCGTACTTGAAGTAGGGCTTGGTGGGCGCCTGGATGCCGTCAATATTGTCGATGCCGATGTGGCGATCGTCACGACCATTGCCCAGGACCACGCCGGATTTCTAGGCACCGATATTGCCCAGATAGGGCGCGAGAAAGCCGGTATCTTCCGTTCGCAACGACCTGCCGTCTTAGGCAGTCGCGATCTCCCAGAGAGTGTGGCGGACATCGCCGACGCCCTGTCAGCCCCCGTTTATCAACTCGGACGTCACTTCGAGCATACAACTGACCCAGCGTCGGCCTGCTGGCGCTGGCAAGGCCACACTGCCGCAGGCGATGTGCTGACGCTGGAAGCCTTGCCCGACCCAGGCCTACCCATGGATAACGCCGCGACGGCACTGCAAGCGTTGGTGCTGTCTGGCACTGTGCTAAAGGCATATCCTACCCAGACGGCCCTGGCCCATCTGGTGGTGCCCGGGCGAATGCAGTGGCGCGGTCAATGGTGCCTTGATGTGGGCCATAATCCCCACGCAGCGGATTATCTGGCGCGCCACCTGCCCCCTGTTGCGCCAGGCGCAACACAATGGGGGCTCATCGGGATGTTAAGTGATAAAGATGCCGATGGCGTGATCGCCGCGCTATCATCACGTATCGATGACTGGGTGTGCGTGAGCCTTGACGGTGAGCGTGGCCGTGAAGCCACGGAACTCGCCGAGCGGATTGCAGCCCGGGGCGGACGCGTGCATCATTGCGCGGCATCCCCGATGGCGGGAGTGGAATGGCTGGCGACGCGGCTTGGCCCGGCTGATCGCGTGCTGGCGACTGGCTCTTTTTTCACGGTGGCGGCGCTATCGGCGCAGCCATTGCCACAGGCGTAGCATCGCTTGATGGAGAGGGATATGAAATACGGTAAAACGGAACGGATCAGCGGTATCGTCATCCTGCTTGCGCTGTTGGCTATCATCGTGCCGTGGCTGATGAGTGATCCAGCGCCGCGTGAAGAGCGTCCCCAACCGAATTTTGTCATCGAGCAACCGGTGGAAGTCGAGCGCCGTGATGTGGCCCCCCCACAGCGTCCCGAGTCGATAGGCGACCCCGCCGAGCAGGTAGACCCGGATGTGGCCGCTCAGGCAACGGACGAGCCGCTTGACGTGGATCCCGCCAGCCCGAATACGGATCAACTGACCAGCAATGATGATAGTGCCGAAGATAGTGCCGGAGATAGTGCCGGAGATGAAACGCAGGCAGCCAGTGGCGCTGACGAGTCACCAGCGAGTGAGCAGAGCGATCCGATAGCCGACCTGATTGCGTCAAATAGCCAGTCAGTGAGTGACACGTCTGAAGAGCGGCCCGCCGACGACCAGTCAGGGTCGGCTCCGCAGTCCGATCCAGCCGGCGAATGGGCGGTACAGGTTGGCAGCTTCGGCAACCCTGATAATGCGCGACGCTTGAGTGAACAGCTGAGCGGCGAAGGTTTTGCTGTCTACCAGCGCGACCGCGACAATGACATGACAACCGTCTATGTCGGCCCCTTTACTACGTCGGAAGAGGGTGAAGCGGCAATGAGCGATGTCAAACAGCGAGCCAATGTGCAAGGCCTGCTGGTTCGAGTGCGGGATTAACCATGGCACTTACCTGGATAGACGCCGCCTTTTTAGCAGTGCTGGCGCTGTCGATGCTGGCGGGGTTCGTGCGCGGTTTTGTCCGCGAAGCGCTGGGGCTGGCGGCCTGGGTCATTGCCCTGATGGTCGCCAGGGTGCTGGCCGAGCCAGTCGCTGAATTGATGAGTGGTTTCATCGACAGCTTTGACGCGCGCTTGGTGCTGGCCTTTGCGTTAGTGATTTTTGCGGTCATCCTGCTATGTGGCATTGTTATCCGGTTGGTGCATGCGGCGGTCGAGTGGGTCGGCATGGGGTTGCTTAACCGCTTTGCCGGGGCGGCGTTTGGTATCGCGCGGGGCGGGGTCATTCTGCTGGTAGTGACCGTGCTGATTATGCTGACGCCACTTTCAGAGCTTCAGGCGTGGCAGCAGGCATCGTTACGCCCCACGTTTATTGAATTGCGCAACTACGCGATTAACCGACTGGATCAATGGGGCGGCGAACTTCCCGAAGCGCCGTCCACGCTCAACGACATCACGCTGCCGGATTTACGCAAGGGGCGTGAACTTTGATAGTTTTATCTGACATGTACCGGCTTACGTAGGTTAAGCCAGCATCAAGCGAGGTAACGGGAATGTGCGGTATCGTCGGCCTTCTGGCCAAGCAAGCGGTAAATCAGGGTATTTACGATGCCCTGACCGTTCTTCAGCATCGCGGCCAGGACGCTGCCGGGATGATGACTTGGAGCGAGGGACGCTTTTTACTGCGCAAGAGCAACGGCTTGGTGCGCGATGTGTTTCATACGCGGCACATGGCGCGTTTGAAAGGCAACCTGGGTATCGGACACGTCCGTTATCCGACCGCCGGTTCCTCCAGCGAAGCCGAATCGCAGCCTTTTTATGTCAATTCCCCTTATGGTATCGCCCTTGCCCATAACGGCAACCTGACCAATTCCGAACAGCTCAAGCAGGAACTGTTTTCGACGGACCTTCGCCATATCAATACCAGCTCGGATTCCGAGGTGCTGCTCAATGTATTTGCCCATGAGCTGGGCAAGCAGGGCCTGCATCTGGAAGCCGAGGATATCTTTGATGCCGTGCGTCGGGTGCATCGTCGTTGCCAGGGGGGCTATGCAGCCGTCGCGATTATCAACGGTTTTGGCATGGTGGCGTTTCGTGACCCTCACGGCATTCGGCCGGTGGTGTTTGGTACACGCCAGGCAGAAAACGGCCAGGATGTCATGATCGCCTCCGAGTCGGTTGCCCTGGATGTGGGTGGCTTCGAGCTGGAGCGGGATCTGTCGCCGGGTGAAGCGGTCTTTGTCGATATGCAGGGCAACGTGCATACCCAGGTGTGTGCCGACCGTCCCCAGCTGCGCTCGTGTATTTTCGAACACGTTTACCTGGCACGGCCCGATTCGATTCTCGACGGCGCCTATGTCTATGGTACCCGCATGCAGATGGGGCGTAAGCTCGGTGACCGTGTGCTTAATGAATGGCCCGATCATGATATCGACGTGGTGATTCCGATTCCCGATACGTCGCGTACCTCGGCGCTGGAAATGGCGCAGCACCTTGGCGTTACCTACCGCGAAGGGTTCATGAAGAACCGCTATATCGGTCGAACCTTCATCATGCCGGGGCAGACCCAGCGCAAGAAATCAGTCCGCCAGAAGCTGAATGCCATCGACATCGAGTTTAAAGATAAGAATGTGCTGCTGGTGGATGACTCGATTGTGCGCGGCACCACCTGCAAGCAGATCATCCAGATGGCCCGCGACGCCGGAGCGCGGAAAGTCTACTTTGCCTCTGCGGCACCGCCGGTGCGTTATCCCAACGTTTACGGCATCGACATGCCTGCGGCTTCTGAGTTGATAGCCCATGGGCGTACGGAAGAAGAAGTCGGCGAGTTGATAGGTGCCGACCGGATTTTCTATCAGGATATCGAGGACCTGAAAGATGCCTGCCGTGAAGTGAATCCCGAACTGGAAGCCTTTGACTGTTCGGTTTTCGACGGCAACTACGTCACGGGGGATATTGACGATGCCTACCTGGCGGTGCTGGAGGCCAGCCGAAACGACCTGGCCAAGGACCAGAGCGCCGGTGACCATGCCCTGGTCGACATGCATAATCAGGATGACGACGACCTGGACGATTAAATGGTGTGTTTGAACAAGAGACTAGCCCATGCAAGATGACAGCCAGCAAGACGCGTGGTCGCTGGAAACGCTAGCGATTCGGGCGGGACACGAGCGTACCTTTGAGCAGGAACACGCGGAGCCGATTTTTCCCACGTCCAGCTTCGTGTATGACAGCGCCGCTGAAGCAGCGCGCAAGTTTGGTGGTCACGAGGCCGGCAACGTTTATTCCCGCTTCACCAACCCGACCGTTCATACCTTTGAGCGCCGGTTAGCGGCGCTGGAAGGCGGCGAACGCTGCGTGGCCACCAGTTCGGGGATGTCCGCTATCCTGTCAACGGTGCTGGCGCTGCTATCGGCAGGCGATGAAATCGTCGCTTCGCGTTCATTGTTTGGCTCCACGGTGAGCCTGTTCGATAAATATTTCGGCAAGTTCGGTATTACCACCCGCTACGTGGAGCTCTCCGATTTGGCGGCGTGGGAAGCGGCGATCACCCCCAATACGCGCTTGCTGTTTGCTGAAACGCCGTCGAACCCGCTGTCTGAAGTAGCCGATATCGCCGCGCTGTCAGCGTTGGCTAAACGCAATGATGTCTGGCTCGCGATTGATAACTGCTTCTTAACGCCGGCACTTCAGCAGCCCATCGCACTGGGGGCTGACCTGGTGATTCACTCTGCAACCAAGTACCTCGATGGGCAGGGGCGTGCGGTAGGCGGTGCCGTGGTGGGTAAGCACGACGTGCTGGAAGAGGTGTTCGGGGTCGTACGCACCTGTGGCCCATGCATGAGTCCGTTCAACGCCTGGATATTTACCAAAGGATTGGAAACGCTCTCGCTGCGTATGAAGGCTCACTGTGAACAGGCACAAGCCCTTGCCGAGTGGCTTGATGCCCATCCAGCGGTCAATAAGGTCTTCTATAGCGGCTTGGTCGACCATCCGCAGCATGAGCTCGCCAAACAGCAGCAGGACGGCTTTGGCGCGGTGCTTGGGTTCGAGGTCCTCTACGGCGGCCAGGAGGGCGCTTGGCAGGTGATCGATGCGACCCGCATGCTGTCGATTACCGGCAACCTGGGAGATGTCAAAACGACCATCACGCATCCTGCCACGACCACGCATGGTCGCTTGAGCGATGAGCAAAGAGCGGCCGCCGGTATTTCACCGGGGCTGGTGCGCGTTGCCGTCGGGCTGGAAAACCAGCGAGATATTCAAAATGACCTCGCCAGAGGGTTAGACGCCTTGCTGGCGGGGTAGTCGTCTGCCAGAAAGTGATCTGAAACCGGCCCATGGCCGGTTTTTTTAGCCCGTCTTGATTGTGTAAAGGCGCTGTCCAACGTTTTTTACGAATGGTGTGTTCTGCTTTTTTCAGCGGTTTACAATCCATTTTGCCGCTATCATCACTTTCACATCACGCCCAAAGAGGGCGTCCAAGAAAGGATTATTCGATGTGGGGAAATACGAAGGCTGGCTGGGGCGTCATCAGTATTATGCTGCACTGGCTAAGCGCTATCACGATTGTCGGGCTCTTTGCCCTGGGCTGGTGGATGACCGGATTGGGGTATTATGATCCTTGGTATAATCTGGGCCCCTGGGTACACCGCTCGATTGGCATTTTGCTTTTCGCCGCTACCCTGGCGCGTATCGTCTGGCGGTGGTCGCGCAGCCTACGCCCCGCGGCCATGGAAGCCGACTTGCCATTCTGCTGGCGCACCTGGGCCACGTCATGCTGTATGTAACGCTGCTTGTGGTCATGACCACGGGGTATTTGATCTCCACCGCCGATGGGAGTGGTATTAGTGTATTTGGCTGGTTTGTCGTGCCTGCGTTGGTGCAGGGGCTGCCACAGCAGTCGCTGATCGCCGGAGATCTGCATTGGTACAGTGCCTGGGGGTTGATGTTGCTGGCCGCGGGGCATTCACTGGCGGCCTTCAAGCACCACTTTCATGACCGATATGACACCTTACGGCGTATGTTGAAACCCGCATCGCGTTGACGCATCAGGCTTTCCCTGTCGGGATAGCTTCAAGGAGCACCTTTCAAAACGGTGCTTTTCATCGAGAAAGGAGTTGCAGCATGTTGAAGAAGACCTTACTGACCACGGCAGTCGCCGCCGCAGGACTTGTCACGCTTGGCCAGGCCCAGGCTGCTGACTACACCATCGACACTGAAGGGCAGCATGCCTTTGTACAGTTCAAAATCAGCCACCTGGGCTATTCCTACATCCTGGGTAGCTTTGAAGACTTTTCGGGTGAGTTCAGCTACGACGCCGATGATCTCGATGCATCATCCGTCGACATGGAAGTCCAGGTAAGCAGCCTGAACACTAACCATGGGGAACGTGACCGTCACATTTTGAGCAGCGATTTCCTCAACGCAGACGAGTATCCCACGGCCACCTTCACCTCGACAGGCTTCGAGTCGACCGGTGACAATGAGGGTGTGGTGACCGGCGATCTGACCCTTCACGGTCAAACCCAGGAAATTGAAATGCCCGTCACGCTGATGGGTGAAGGCGAGGACCCCTGGGGTGGCTATCGTGCTGGCTTTGAAGGCAGCACCATGATCACGTTGGGCGATTTTGGTATTGATATGAGCGATTTCCCCGAAGCGATGCATGAGCTAGAGCTTTATGTGACCTTCGAAGGTATTCGCCAGTAATTCAGCGCTTCTAAAAGCGCCACCACGCCTTCGGGGGTGGTGGCGTTTTTTGCGTTTATTCAACAGGAGTATAGGTGTTGGCGGCTAGCACTCAGCAAACGGCAGGATTGGGCAAAACCCTGTGGCGGCAAACCTGGCCGATGGCGATTGGGGTACTGTCGCTACTTGGGTTCCAACTGGTTGATAGTGCCTTTATTGCCCGCTTGGGCACGGTCCCGCTGGCGGCCCAATCGTTCACCTTTCCGCTTTCGTTTCTGATCATCGGGATTCAGGTGGGCATGGGGATCGCCATCGCGGCGTTGATTTCTCGTGCGCTGGGGGCTGGCGAGAAGGACCGTGCCAAGCGGTTGAGCAGTCTGGTGTTGATGGCGGGCGGCGCCGTGATTGCTTGTCTGGGCATGTTGCTGTGGGCCTTTCAGATACCTATATTCAGTTTGTTAGGTGCTGAAAGCAACACCTTTGGGTATTTGCGCAGCTATTGGCCACCGCAGCTTCTGGCAGCCTGGCTGGGGGCGCTGCTTTATTTTGTTTACAGCGTTTTTCGTGCCCATGGCGATACCCGGTTGCCAGGAAAAATGATGGTGATCACCAGTCTGATCAACCTGGCTCTGGATCCCGTGCTGATCTTTGGCGTGGGGCCGTGGCCAGGTTGGGGGCTGCCCGGTGCCGCCTGGGCGACGGCGATTGCCTTTGGCATTGGTTTACTGGTCACCGGGGGGCGTTTGTGGAAACGCGGCTGGGCCGCGCGAGAAGGTCTATGGCAAGAAGGACGGCAGTCTTGGCGACCTTTCATGGGTATCGCCGCACCGGCCATGGTGAGCCAGCTCATGCCCCCCCTGGCTGCCATGTTGGCCATTTCGGTGGTGGCGGGCCTGGGCGAGAGTCAAGTCGCTGCCTGGGGGTTGGCAAGTCGGCTGGAAACGCTGTCGTTAATGGTGATTTTAGCCATGACGATGTCGTTGCCGCCCTGGCTGGGGCGTTGCTATGGGGCCGGTGATTGGGACCAGATCCATCGTCTCCTGCGCCTGGCACTGGGTGTTGCGGTGGTCTGGCAGTTAACCCTGGGTATATTGCTGGCGCTGGGTGCCCCCTGGCTTGGCATGGCGCTGGCAGGCAACCCTGACGTACAGGATGAACTGGTACTGTTGATTCGTTTCCTGCTGCCCAGCTACGCGGCACTCGGTGTCTGCATGTTGGTGGTCTCGGCGGGCAATGCGCTAGGGTGGCCATTACGTGCGATGCTACTGTCTGCCGCGCGCCTTTTTGTGTGCTACTTACCCTGCCTGTGGTTGGGTGAACAGCTGGCCGGATGGTGGGGATTGGCCGCCGGAGCGGCCTTGGGTAATGTGTTCGCCGGATTAGTCGCCTGGCTGCTGCTGAGACGTATTCTGTCACGTCCTCATCGGCAGGCGGGGGTTAACGCGGGTTAGAGGTTGTTGGCTTTTCTTGAAATGCAAAGTAGCCGAACAATAGCGCCATCGCCAGATAGCCCATGCTGAAACTGGGCGCGGCATTGATGCCCAACTCTGCTGCGTGCATCAAACCAACAAACGAGAACGCTGCCGCGATCATGGCAAAGATCGCTGCCCGCCGAAACTGATGATCGATCACGGAAACCGTCATGGCTCCCAGGAAAATGGCCATGAACATGGCGCCCTGACCGGTGGCCACAATGGCGGTGGAAATATCGCTGACGATGTCTTCAGCACCGCGGTTAAAGCGTGTCATCACGTAGTTGGCAAAGTAGGGCAGCATGGCTAGCGCGACCGCGGGATAGTAACGGCTGTCGTTGGACTGAAACGCCGTGGCGATCATGGAAATGCCCACAAAGACCAGAATAGGGGCGACCACCGAGACAGGGATGATCGCCGAAATCATGGCGATTAATCCAAACATGGTGGCGATGGCGTAAACAGCTCCGTTTAACAGGCTATAGCCACGTCCGGCCCCCATCCACTTCGCCCCAACGGTGGCAATATACACCGTGGTGGGGAAGACGCCGCCAAACAGTGCGCCCAGCATGGTGCCCACGCCATCGACCGCCTGGCATTCACGTACGTCGTACTTGTCACCGGCGGCTTCCATGGCCTCGACGTTGTTCATGGTCTCAATGGCGTTATACAGCGTAATCGGCAACACCACGGTCAGAATGGCGAGCATTCCGGTTGCCAGCAGCCCCAGGCCCTCCCACCAGGCCAGGTTGGGCAGCAGTGGGTAAAAGCCAAGGTGGGTAAAGGCGTCGCTGAAGCGTTCACCACCCGCATCGCCAATCAAGTAGGCCATCGCTGTGCCCAGGATGATCGCGAATAGCGAAGTGGGAATTTTCAGGGGCATGCTGACCCGGGCAAGCAAGCCGACAATAATGATGGCCAGCACCAGCAAGCCAATCACCGGCATTTCCAGCGTTTTGAACAACATTTCACCGGCAATAAAGGTCAGCGCCACACCGGCAACGGCACCGAGCATGGCAGCTCGTGGGAGATGATATTGCACCCAGCGGCCGATCAGGCTGATGGCGGCTTCAATGGCTCCGCTGATAAAGCACGCGGCCACAGCCACTTGCCAGGCGAGGGTGACATCTCCCGTCAGTTCCTTGGCGGGCAGTAGAACGCCGAACAGAAACACAAACATGACCGGCGTGGAGATGCCGTAGGACAAGGCGGTAACATCCGAACGCTGCTCTTTGCGGGCTAACCGTGAGGCACTCCAGGCGTAATAGAAATTGCCGACCATCACGGCAACCGCCGCGCCGGGCAGCACTTGTCCATAGACGATGGAGGCAGGAAAACCCATGCCAAGCATGGTGATGGCAATGATGACAAAGTTCGCAATGTTGTTCTGGAACAAAGCGAAGAATGCGTCGGTGTCTTCTTTTTTGTACCACGGGTAGTGATGTTGCGTTGCCATGAATGCCTCTGGTTTTATTGGATGGTAGAGCTAAACAAAAATGCCCAGGCAGGCCTGGGCATTGGAACGCGCTTTGCCAGCGTGTCTAGTCGTTAACCGCGGCGATCGCCTTCGCCAGGTAGGGCAGGTTTTCCTGGGAGAAGCCGGCCACGTTGGCGCGACCCGAGCGCACCATATAGATACCAAACTCGTCGCGCAGTCGGTCGACCTGTTCCGGCGTGAGGCCGGTGTAGGAGAACATGCCGCGCTGCTCGGCAACACATGCATACTTCTCATCCAGCCCGTAGGGTTTCAGGGCTTCGACGAAATCGCGACGCAGGGTGTTGATGCGGTCGCGCATTTCGGTCAGTTCCTCGCGCCACATGGCGGAAAGTTCAGCGTCATGAAGAATCTCGCTGACAATGGCGCCGCCGTGTGCAGGCGGGTTGGAGTAGTTTTCCCGCGCGACAATGGCGACCTGCGAGCGGATGTTTTCCATCTGCTCGGCATCTTTAGCCACCATGATCAAGCAGCCGGTCCGCTCACAGTAAATGCCGAAGTTTTTCGAGCAGGAGCTGGTGATGATGACCTCGTCCAGCTGCTCGGCAAATAGCCGAACGCCGTAGGCATCTTCGTCCAGGCCTTCCCCGAACCCTTGATAGGCAAAGTCGATGAGCGGCAGTAACTGGCGCTCTTTAACCACCTCGAGCACTTGTTGCCACTGGGACTTTGAAAGGTCGAACCCGGTTGGGTTATGGCAGCAGGCGTGAAGTACGACCACATCGCCTTCAGGGATCTTCTTCAGCGCTCCCAGCATGCCGTCAAAGTCGAGACGGTTATCAGGGTCGACATAGGGATACTTGTGCAACTCAATGCCCGCGGCGGTAAAAATACCGTGGTGGTTGGGCCAGGTGGGGTCGCTCACCCAAATGCCCCTGTCGGGCAATTGAGTGGCAATGAAGTCGGCCGCTAAACGCAGTGCCCCAGTACCCCCAGGCGACTGGGTGGCACTGGCACGATTGGCTTCCAGCACCGGCGAGCTGGCACCCAGTACCATTGGTAGCACAACACCGCCGTAAGCGGGTGCGCCGTGGGAACCAATATAGGTCTTGGTGGTTTCATTGCTGAGCAGGCGAGCCTCGGCCTCTTTAACCGCACGCATTACCGGCGTATTGCCGTGCGCATCGCGGTAAACGCCAACGCCTAAGTCGACTTTCTGAGGATTGGTGTCTTTTTTGAAAGCTTCGATTAGCCCAAGAATGGCGTCTCCAGGGACTCGCTCAATATGCTCAAACATTTATTCGGCTACCTCGTCGGTTCTAGCGGCAAGAATGAAATCATTTTGGTGCAGACCATCAATCGCGTGGCTCCACCAGGTGACCGTGGTTTTCCCGTACTCAGTGGTGATCACAGGATGGTGGCCTGCCTGTTCGGCCAGTTCGCCCACGCGCTGTGTGAACGCCAGCGCATTGACAAAATCACGAAACGTGAAGCTGCGTGACAGCTTCATAATGCCATCGTGATCGACAATTCGCCACTCGGGGAGAGTCTTTAGCTGGCTTTCGCACTCGCTGCGCGTCATGGGCCGTGCGTCGCCGCTGCAGGGTTCACAATGTTGTTGGGCCAGTGACGTCATTTGGCTACCTCCTAAATAAGGATGATGAATGGCTTGCTCTTTCAGGATAGAAGGCAGACGCAGTCACGACCAACATCTTTGGCACTATAAAGTGCCTGATCCGCGCGCTCGATCAGGCTCGCTATGGGTTCACCACAGCGATACTCAGCAACGCCGATGCTGAGCGTGACCTTCCCGACGCCCATGCCGAAATCATGTTCAGCAATTTGATGGCGTAACCGGTCAGCCAACTGATGGCATTGTTTGACCGGGGTTAGCGGCAAGAGGGCCATGAACTCTTCACCCCCCAGTCGGGCTATCATGTCTTCGCTGCGCAGCAGTGATTGAGCCAGGGTGGCCAGTCGTTTGAGGACTTCATCGCCGTGGAGATGCCCCCAACGGTCATTGATATATTTAAAGTGGTCGATGTCGAGCATCATGATGGATAGCGGGGTGCCGTGCCGCGAGCTTAGCGATGCCAGGTTAGTCAAGTGGACCATTAGTTTGCGTCGGTTAGGCAGGCTGGTCAGTGGGTCGGTGTCGCACAGCTTGCGTAGCCGCTGTTCTTCGCTGACCTGGTCACTGATGTCCATCATGATGCCATGCCAACGAACACCATTTGGCATGGGTTCAGGGGTGGCGCTGACGCCAATCCACTTAGCTTTATGTCCGGGTGGCGCAAGGCGGAACCGAGTGGCTAATGGCAGCATTCCCCGGGCTGAGCGTTCAATGGCTGACATCAGTTTCGGATAATCCGCGCCGGTCAACGTCTCGAGCGCCGTATTGGCATCCTCTGCCAGTTGGTCGCGATCAATCGGCGCTGACGTCACTCCGGCACCTTCCATGAACGGCATGGACATATGGCCGTCGTGGTGGCGGAAGAACTGGAAGACGACGCCTGGAATCTGACTGATAAGTTGCTCGGCGTTGAGCGATAAGGGGATATCATTCACGGACATGCGTGAATCTCCGAAGCTGTACCATTGGAAAGCGGTGCCATCAAAAACAATCGGCTAGGATAGCCTTAAAAACGTAATTAGAATGTAAGCCATTTCCTACAATTCGATACATTTACATATTTTTTTGCTATATCTAAAAAAATATTAAGACTAAAAAGGTATATAATACGTTGGTTTAACGTTGCTGATGGCATATGTGAGCAAAAAGCATTACGTTTGTGCATATAAAATATTCTTTTTATTCCGATGAGGTGTGTTTTGTCGCACAGCACGTCTATACAGGATGGCGCTTGCATGAAGGGGCGCGTCAGTTTGGTGGGGGCCGGGCCAGGGGATCCTGAGTTACTGACGCTCAAGGCGTTTAAGCGCTTGCAGAATGCCGATGTGGTGTTGCACGACCGCCTGGTTAGCGATGAGATCCTGGCGCTACTGCCGTCAACGGTTAGGCAGTTTTATGTGGGCAAGGCTCGCTCGTCGCACAGTGTCCCCCAGGAGGGTATCAACCAGGCGCTGGTGGACTGGGCCCGGGCAGGGAATCGCGTGGTTCGACTCAAGGGAGGTGACCCGTTTATTTTTGGCCGTGGAGGGGAAGAGCTTGAAACCTTGATAGCTGCTGGCGTCCCTGTTGAGGTGATACCGGGTATCACGGCGGCGTCGGGTTGTGCGGCCTATGCCGGTATTCCGCTGACCCACCGCGACCATGCGCAATCGGTGCGCTTTGTCACCGGCCATCTCAAAAACGGTGAGTGTGATCTGGATTGGCAGACATTGGCACGCCCGGGCCAGACACTGGTGTTTTATATGGGGCTGGGCAGTGTGGATGTCATCTGCGAAGCGCTGGTCACCCACGGCATGGCGGGAGATACGCCGCTGGCGCTGATTGAGCAAGGTACGACTCAACAGCAACAAACCCATATTGGCACCTTGCAGGCGCTGCCTGATGCTTTCTATTCAGGCTATATAAAGCCTCCGACCTTGTTGATTGTCGGTCATGTAGTGTCATTGAATGCACAGCTGGCATGGTTCGACGTGGATCAGACCGATGCCAAGGGGTTTCGTCACGGTAAGCATCCAACGCCACCCACCGGTTCAGACGGCTAGCGTTAAACAATCAACGCTAGTGTCTTATCGTCAGAGTGGCTAGATACTCTAAGCTGTGTATGCTGGTAGCTAGCAGGCTGATAATTATCACTGTCTGCTGCCTAATGCGCAGCCAACACCGGTACGCGCAACGCGCAGCGAATACCAAAGGGAGAGGCGACATGTCAGACGAGCAGCAAACCGATCAAAAGCCGACCAATAGCAAGCCAGATATGAAGACACTGTTCCGCGATAATCGCGTGAAGGGAATTGCGGGTATCGCCGCGATCGCAGTGATCTGGGCCATCATGGCGCAGTCAAATGTCGGCACCAGCCGGGACCGCGTTGCGGCGCTGGAAGAGCAGGTGGCAAACGTTGAGGAAGAAAATACATCGCTGACTCAGCAGCTCAACGAAGTTGACGATGCCGAAGCAGATCTGTCGGCGCTGCAGGAGGAAATGAATGCGCTTGAAAACCAGCAGTCCGAAGAGCAACAGGCCCTGGAAAACCTCCAACAGCAAGTGAGTGACACGCGTTCTGAACTTGAGTCACTGCAGGAAGAGCGCGACGCCCTGCAAACCAACGTTGACGAACTGAACCAACAGGTAAGCGACGCTGAAAGCGAGCTGGCAACGCTGCGCGAAGAGCGTGATCAGGTACAGCAGGCCAGTGAGGAAGCTGACCAGGCACGTCAACAAGCCGAAGAGGCTCGTCAGAGTGCTGAAAATGCGCGCCAAGAGGCAGAAGAAGCCCGGCAGGAAGCGGCCAATGAACGTCAGCAGGCGGTTGAAGAGCGTGACGCCGCAAGAGAAACGCTGGATGACGTCAACACCCAGATCGAGCAGGCGAATGAGCGCTTGTCCAGCCTTCAAGACGACATCGCCAACGCCGAAGCGGAGCGAGCTGAGGTTCAGCAGGCGCGTGACAGCGCTGCCAGCGAGCGCGATGCACTGCAAGAAGAGGTCGATTCGCTGAAAGCGCTGCGTGAAGAAGAAGAGAATAGCCTGAACGATGTTCGCAGTGAAATGGAAGATGTCATGGTCGCCATCGAAATGGGCCGCGAGGAACTGGCCAAGATTGAAGACCAGGTGTCCACCCGTGAAGAGCAGCTGGAACGCTTGGAAACACAGTTGAATGAGTGGCGTGACGAGCTCTCCACGCTGGATTCGCGTACCGGTAATGCGGCCAACGATGCCGGTGAAAGCACCAGTCAGGGGGGTAGCGAAGAAGGCGACAGCCAGAGCAGCGAAGAGGCACCCTCTGGCAGCGAAAGTGGTAATCAGGAAGATGAAGCTGGCTAAGCACTCTTTCGAAATGTCTTAGTCTGGATGAGCGGGTGCTGATACGTCAGCACCCGTTCTTTTGGGTGCTGGTTTATGATTTGGTCCGCGAGGAGTATGATTCCAGCACTTGTTGATTCAACGCCAGACGAGGAGTCTGTCTAAATGGAAGGCGTAAAACATATCATCGCTGTGGCCTCGGGTAAGGGTGGCGTCGGCAAATCTACGGTTACCGTTAATCTGGCGCTGGCGTTATCCGCCCAGGGCTATCGTGTGGGCGTTCTGGATGCAGATATCTATGGCCCCAGTCAGGCGCAAATGCTTGGGGTTGCCGAGGGTGTTCGGCCGCAGGCAGCGGGTGAAGATAAATTCCTGCCGCTTGAGGCCCATGGGCTGCAAGCCATGTCGATGGCGTTCATGGTCAACACACGTGAAGCCATGGTCTGGCGCGGGCCGATGGTGGTGGGGGCTTTCCAGCAGATGCTTAATCAAACCCAGTGGGATAACCTGGATTTTCTGCTTATCGACATGCCGCCCGGTACTGGTGACATTCAGTTGACCCTGGCCCAGAAAGTCGCCGTTTCCGGGGCTGTGATTGTGACCACACCGCAAGATATCGCCCTGCTGGACGCGCGGAAAGGCATCGAGATGTTCCGCAAGGTGAATGTGCCTGTATTGGGCGTGGTTGAAAACATGAGTCTTTACCATTGCGAAAAGTGCGGCCATGAAGCGCCGATATTCGGTGCTGGCGGTGGTGACCGTATTGCCGAAGAGTACGAAACCGAGGTATTGGGTCGTTTGCCGTTAACCCTGTCGATTCGTGAGCTTACCGATTCAGGTCGCCCAAGCGTTGTTTCGGAGCCGGAGGGATCGGTCAGCCAAACGTTTGCCGCGATTGCCACACGAGTGGCGCAGAGCGTGGATGGCCAGAATAAAGAAAGTCCCACTATTTCCTTCAGCGAGTGACGACGTAACCAATGAGCATCAAGTCCGATAAATGGATCCGGCGCATGGCAGAAAGCGATGCCATGATTGAGCCTTTTGAAGCGGGGCAGGTCCGTTATATTAACGATCAGCGGGTTATTTCCTACGGCACATCCAGCTATGGCTATGATGTCCGGTGCTCGGATGAATTCAAGGTCTTTACCAATATTCATTCGGCGATCGTGGACCCCAAAGCGTTTGATGATAAAAGCTTTGTTGATGTAAAGGGCGATGTCTGCATTATTCCGCCCAACTCCTTTGCGCTGGCGCGGACGGTGGAGTATTTCCGTATCCCGCGCAATGTGTTGACGATATGCCTGGGTAAATCGACCTATGCCCGCTGCGGAATCATCGTCAACGTCACGCCTCTTGAGCCGGAATGGGAAGGTCACGTCACGCTGGAATTTTCGAACACAACCAATCTGCCGGCTAAAATTTACGCTCACGAAGGCGTTGCGCAGATGCTGTTCCTGGAATCTGACGAAGTGTGCGAAACCTCCTACAAGGATCGTGGCGGCAAGTACATGGGCCAGCGTGGTGTGACGTTACCGCGTACCTGAATAATGCCTGTCTGCTAAGTAAAAAGCCGAGCGGTATTGGCCGCTCGGCTTTTTTTGTGTGCCGGCTTGGCCTAGACGGACTCGTCGAGCTCTTCGGCCGCATCGTCGTGGGACAGTCGCATGCCATGGAGGGGCAGGGGGTGGCCGTCCATGGTAGCCCCTTCACCGCTGTATTGAAGGCGTCCCTGTAAAAACCATTGTACGGCGATGGGCAGGATCAGATGCTCACGGGCCTGGACTTTCTGCTTCAGCGATTCAACGTTATCGTCGGTGGCGACATTGAGTTCGGCCTGTAACACTACCGGCCCGCCATCCAGTTCCTCGGTAACGAAATGAACGCTGCAACCGTGCTGCTTCACCCCGTCGGCCAGCGCGCGAGCGTGGGTGTTGAGCCCCTGGTAAGCGGGTAACAGCGAGGGATGGATATTCAGCATCCGGCCCAGAAAGCGCTGCACAAAGCGCGGTGTCAAAATACGCATGAAACCGGCCAGCACGATGGCGTCGGGCTCATGGCGTTCAATCACCTTGATCAGTGCTCCGTCGTAGGCCTCACGACTATCGTACTCCCGGTGCGGTAGCGCAACAGCATCGATACCGGCGTCACGGGCGCGTTTTAGGCCATAGGCATCGGCCTCGTTGGATATAACGGCCACAATCTCGCCACCCAGGCGGTCGTGTGACTGCGCCTCGATAAGCGCTTGCAGGTTGCTGCCACTACCAGAAATCAACACGACCACGCGGGGTGGCGTAGTGGGCTCTGGGGTCATGTCCGTCAAGGTGTCGCTGTTATAGTCGGTGCTGCTCATGCCGGCAAATTCTCCAACACCACGGCATCCTGCTTGCGTGGTTCAATCTGTCCCAGTCGGTACACGGTTTCGCCTTGGGCTTCGAGGTGGCGCATGGTCTGGCTGGCTTCGGCTTCAGGGACGACGACGACCATACCGATACCGCAGTTCAGAACCCGGTACATTTCGGTGTCGGTGACATTCCCCTGGGTTTGAAGCCAGTCAAATACGGCTGGCCGCGTCCACGCCTGGGTATCGATGCGTGCTGCAAGCGAATCGGGGAGTACGCGGGGGATATTCTCGAGCAGCCCGCCACCGGTGATGTGTGAAAGCGCATGAACCGATAGGTCTGTCTCCCGTAGCAGGGAAAGCAGTGCCTTTACATAAATGCGCGTCGGTGCCATCAGGGCATCGCCCAGAGCAACACCGTCGATCTGGGTGTCCAGCGGCGCGTTACCGTGCTCGATAATCTTGCGAATCAGCGAGTAGCCGTTTGAGTGAGGTCCGGATGAGGCCAGGCCGAGCAAAACGTCGCCTTCCGCCACGCGGCTGCCATCGAGAATCTCGCTTTTTTCGACGACACCAACGCAGAATCCGGCCAGGTCGTAGTCATCACCTTCGTACATGCCCGGCATCTCGGCGGTTTCACCACCAACAAGGGCGCAGCCTGCCTGCTCGCAGCCAGCACCGATACCGGTGACCACGTCCGCCGCGATATCGACATTTAATTTACCCGTGGCATAGTAGTCGAGGAATAACAAGGGCTCGGCACCGGCAACGATAAGATCGTTGACGCACATGGCCACCAGGTCAATACCGATGGTGTCGTGTTTGCCGAGTGTCATGGCGAGACGCAGCTTGGTACCCACGCCGTCGGTGCCTGAGACCAGTACCGGCTGCTGATACCCTTGAGGTAACTCGCAAAGGGCGCCGAATCCGCCGAGCCCGCCCATGACTTCAGGGCGCGTCGTGCGCTTGGCAACGTGCTTGATGCGATCGACCAGCGCATTGCCAGCATCGATATCAACGCCTGCGTCTTTATAACTGAGTGACGGTCCCGATGAGGCGTGCGAAGAAGAGGTGTCGGTCATGACAGGTCCTATGGAGCAAAGTACGGTGCGATAGTGGCTGGCGTACGTCGCCAGAGCCGGGCAATAATTGAACGGGATTGTAACACCCGGTGGCAAGGCTCGCATCGGCTCGCGTATGACGTTAACAAAAGCAGGCGGTTTTTCTTTATATCCGGCATAGTAGGCTATCGTGACAGTGGCCATCAAAGGAGTTATATGCGCAATTCATGGTGGGGGATCCTGCTATTAGTCCTGGTGTTCGGGCTGTTGTATTTACTGGATGCCGTATTAATGCCGTTTATTGCCGGTATCATCCTGGCGTATCTGGCGGACCCGCTGGCCAATCACTTCCAGCGTTGGGGAATGAACCGTGCGGTGGCGGTCAGCAGTGTTTTCTGTGTGCTGCTGCTGGTGATGGTTGTCAGCCTGCTGATCATCATCCCGCTCGTGATTCAGCAGTTGAAACAGTTAAGTGACGCCGTGCCGGGTATCTTTGCCTGGGGGGAAAACACCCTGGCGCCGAAGGTGTTCGAGTGGACCGGTTATGATCTGCGTTCTGAACTGGTCAATGTACGCGAGACGCTGGTCGAGAATTGGCGCGATGCCGGTGGCTACCTGGCCCAGGCACTCGGCCAGATAGGTCGCTCCGGGATGGCCTTCATATCCTGGGTCACTTACGTGGCGCTGATCCCTGTCGTGACGTTTTACCTGCTACTGGACTGGGATCGTCTTATCACCAATATTGCCAATCTGATTCCTCGTCAATGGGCGGATGATGTTAGCCGTCTGGTTGGCCGCTGTGATGAAGTATTGGCGTCGTTCTTGCGTGGACAGCTGCTGGTCATGCTTTGCCTGGGCATCATCTATGCGAGCGGGTTGACCCTGATCGGGCTGGACTTTGGCTTGTTGATCGGTGTGGTTTCCGGCCTGGTGAGCATCGTGCCGTTTCTTGGCTTTATCCTGGGGTTGTGTGTGGCGCTGATTGTCGCGCTATTCCAGTTTGGCACCTGGTGGGGGCTTTTGGGTGTTGTCGCCGTGTTTACGATTGGCCAGGTGGCGGAAAGCGTGGTGTTACAACCTAAGCTGTTAGGCGACAAGATAGGCCTTCACCCGGTCGCGGTTATTTTTGCAGTGCTGGCGGGAGGTAACTTATTCGGCCTGACGGGGGTGCTGCTGGCCTTGCCGGCGGCGGCGGTCATCATGGTGCTGCTACGCGAGGCCAGGGACCGTTACATAAACAGTGATCTGTATAACGATGACGATCAAAACGCCCAAGAGGTGCCCGCGATCGGCGATGAGAGGGAGTCTTCATGAGCCAGGTGCCGGCGCAGCTGCCCCTCGGGGTGGGTTTGCGCGACGACGCTACGTTTCATAACTATTACGCTGGCGAGGTCAATGCGGCATTGCTTGATCGCCTTCAGCAGCAGTGGGCGCAAGCCGGCGAGGATTTTATTTATCTCTGGGGCCTGCCGGGGTCAGGGCGCAGCCATTTATTGCAGGCTGCCTGCCATGCCGCTTCCGATCGAGACAAGCGGGCCCTTTACCTGCCGTTGGCCGAGTTAGGTCATTTTCCACCATTGATGCTGGAAGATATTGAGCGGCTCGACCTGGTCTGTATAGATGATCTGGAGCAGGTGATAGGCCGGAAGCGCTGGGAGGAAGCGCTTTTTCATGCCTTCAATCGCCTGCGCGATGCCGGCAAGCATCTCGTGATTGCCGCCAATGCGCCGCCCCGCCAGTTGCAGGTGGTGTTACCTGACCTGGCATCGCGGTTGACGTGGGGCACGGTGTTCCACCTGCATCCTTTGAATGACGATGACCGTCTGGCCGCGCTGAAGCTGAGGGCCCATGCCCGCGGGATGCAATTGCCCGACGACGTAGGCCGCTATATTCTTCATCGCGGGCCACGCGAACTTGGCGCGCTTTGTCGAGCGCTGGAAACGCTGGATCAAGCGTCGCTGTCCGCCCAGCGTAAATTGACCATCCCGTTTGTGAAGTCCGCACTGGGCTGGTAATGCTGGTCGGCTAATAAGGCCACGGCCATAAAAAAAGCCACCAGCGGTGGCTGGCGGCTCATCAATCATCGTCTACTTACTGCGCATGACATTCGGTCATGCGAGTGACCCGTTATTCCAATCAGGCCGTTTTACCCATCTTGCTGGCCGCTGTCTGTGCCTGCTTGATGTTGTCTTCAGTAATCTTCTGGCTTTTCTGAACGAAGTCCTGCTGTAGAGAAACCACGTTATCAGCATCGCTTTTGAGGCGCTCTGCCACTTCTTTGGCGACTTTCTGCTGGTTTTCCATGTAGCTGCGTAGTTCCTCGGCGTCTTTCACGCTCATCAGCTTGCGTGCCTGGGCAAGACTGGTATCTACGTAGGCTTTCTGCGCATCAAGTTGCGCATTGAAAAGCTTTTCTGTCATGTCGACACTCAGCGCAGCGTAAGCGCGTGCTGGGGCCATGAAGAAATTATCGAACTGCTGTGTCCATTCGTTGGTGTTGAAAGTACTCATAATCAAAAATCTCCTGTTTAGCGGTGCTAACGCGTTTCGATGAAATGGGTAGCAGCGCCAGACGAAGTGTCGTCCTGTGGTGCTTTCCCTGATGTTCTGCGTTGCAGCATAGCAGGCGTTTTTGTGCAGTGCAACATGGTTGGATAATAAAGCTGATGCCAGATCGCTTGAGTTTTATACTGCGGCCACTAGGCTAGAAATGACGCCGTTTCACGATTGCCCGTCGGTAAATTATCGTACCGACGTTTATCCGCCGATATCGACAAGGAGGACTACCATGAAAACGCGCATTGAACGCGACAGTATGGGGGAACTGGATGTTCCTGCCGAGGCGTTGTACGGCGCCCAGACGCAACGCGCAGTGAATAATTTTCCGGTCTCTCACACCCCGATGCCGGTTGCGTTTATTCATGCGATTGCACGCATCAAGCTTGCCGCCGCTCAGACTAACCAAGCGCTGGGTGAACTTGATGCTGATCGCGCCGACGCGATCATGCAGGCCGCCAGGGAAGTGATCAGTGGCGAGCACGACGAGCACTTTCCGGTGGATGTGTTTCAGACCGGGTCGGGCACTTCCAGCAACATGAACGTAAATGAAGTCATCGCCACCCTGGCCAGCCGTCGTGGTGTTGAGGTCCTGCCCAATGATCACGTCAATATGGGGCAGTCGAGTAACGATGTGATTCCGACAGCGATACATGTGTCGGCCGCATTGGCTGTACATGAGTCGCTTCGTCCGGCGCTGGTGCATCTTCGCAGTACGATTGATTCACGAGCTGCCGAGCTTTCGGATGTGGTCAAGACCGGCCGTACGCATCTTATGGATGCCATGCCGCTGCGCATGGATCAGGAACTGGGCGCCTGGTCGAGCCAACTGGGTCAGGCCATCGAGCGGCTGGACAGCTGCCTGACGCGGCTATGTCGGCTGGCGCAGGGCGGAACAGCTGTCGGGACAGGCATTAACGCACCCCAAGGGTTTGCCGACCAGGTGGCCTCCCAGCTAAGTGAGCAAACGGGACTGTCGTTTAAGCCCAACGATAGCTTTTTCGCCAGCATTGCCTCCCAGGACGCGGCCGTGGAGCTTTCCGGCCATCTCAAAGGCCTGGCGTGCATTGTCATGAAGATCGCCAATGACCTGCGCTGGATGAACTCAGGCCCGCTTGCCGGACTGGGTGAAATCGAGCTCGAGGCGCTGCAACCGGGCAGTTCGATCATGCCCGGTAAAGTGAATCCGGTGATTCCGGAGTCGGCTGCACAGGCCGCCGCGCAGGTTATTGGTCTGGATGCCGCGATAACGGTGGCCGGGCAGAGCGGGAATTTTCAGTTGAATGTCATGCTTCCCCTGGTGGCCTATAACTTGCTGACGGGCATCACACTGATGACCAGTACCACGCGGCTGTTAGCCGACCGTGCCATTGCGACCTTCACGGTACGGCGGGACAGCATTGAAACACCGCTCGCTCGTAATCCCATTCTGGTCACGGCGCTTAACAGCGCGATTGGTTACAATGCGGCAGCGGCCATCGCCAAGGAAGCTTATCAAACAGGGCGGCCGATCATTGATGTCGCTGAAGAGCACACCGACCTTGGGCGTGACCGCCTTGAGCGCTTGCTTGACCCAGAGGCGCTTACGCGAGGTGGCGTGCCTGATAACGACAAGGGCTAGGTCTGTTGCTCTTCGCGCTGACCCTGGCGGATGGTCTGACTTGCCTCGCTTTCCTCCTCCGCGCTTGCATCGGGTGTTTCATGCTCGTGCTTGCGGGTGGGGCGGTAGCAAAGCGTGGCAAGCATTGGAAAGTGATCCGAGCCAAAGTCTTTCAAGCGATGCATACGGCCAAGTGTGAAGTGCTCGCTGACGAAAATGTGGTCGAGAGGCCAGCGCAGAATCGGGTAGTGAGCGTGAAATGTACTGTACATCCCCCGCCCCCGACGAGGATCCAGCATGCCGGCAACGCGGCAGAAGCGCCGAGTAGTGCGTGACCAGGCAACATCGTTAAGATCGCCGGCGACCAGTGTCGGCTGCGGCGTCTTCTGGATCTTCTTACCCACCCATAACAGCTCGGCATCCCGCCAGAGCGACTTTTCGCTTTCACCCGGCGCTGGAGGGCGGGGATGCACCGCAAACAGTCGTATTGCCTCACCACCCGTCAGCCTGATGTGGGTATGGATAGAGGGAATGTCGTCCTGGATAAGCCACTCGACGGATGTGTTCTCAAGCGGCAGCCGTGAGTAAAGATGCATGCCGTAGAGGTTGTCGAGGGGAATCTTGACGCTATATGGCCACTGCGCGTCCAGCGCCGGGTCCAGTTGGTCCTGCCACCACTGATCAGATTCCAGTGTGAGAATGATGTCGGGCTGATGTGCGTGGATCTGATCGATAAGGTCAGAAGACCGGCGGTTAGGGGTCAGGACATTGGCGACGAGCAGCGTAATGTCCCGGGCTTCATTGCAAACGTTGGCTGAGCGGACCTGTTTGGGCCAGAGCCGCGTCCAGGGCAGGATATAGCACGCCTGGATGATAATGACGGCCAGGCAAATGACGAGCGTGATCATTTGCCATGTAGGTGATACAGGCATGAGCAGCGCTGCTATAAAGCAGGCAATGGCGAGGCTCGCAATCTGTAAGCGTGGAAATTCACAGCTACGAATCCACCACCAGCGCAGTCGTATGCGGGCAACCAGTGTTGTGAGTAATAAGACGATCGCGATGCTTCCCAGCAATAGGCCTGGCATGGCCGGTCTCCCGTGTTGTCTTGCGTTCGTCGATGGGCGCTGTTCCAGTGTAGCACCCGGTTTGTTCGGGCAGCGTGATAAGTTCCCGGCGGCGAAGTGACCGTCAGTGACTGCCGATGCTTTGCTAAGTCGATAAATAGCTTGCAATTCAGTGGCGGAAACGTAAAATACGCATCCGTTGCTCGGCAGGACCATAGCTCAGTTGGTTAGAGCGCCACGTTGACATCGTGGAGGTCGGCGGTTCAAATCCGCCTGGTCCTACCATCTTGGTTGTCGTTAAACGGCCAGGCAGCAATGACACTTTTTCAGGACCATAGCTCAGTTGGTTAGAGCGCCACGTTGACATCGTGGAGGTCGGCGGTTCAAATCCGCCTGGTCCTACCAGATTCTCGATTACGCCCCGTCATTCTCGTCATGACGGGGCGTTTTTGTTTTTGTGCGATTTGTCTGGCGTGAGGAAGTATCGCGTTGCTTTGTCAGTGGGGTCAGTCCGTCAGTGATCCCAGACAGGCAGGTCGGTTTGGCGTTTAAAAGTATTCAGTAATGCTTCAATGCCGGCTTGGTCCTCTTGGCTAAAGCGTGCTTCCTGCGGGCTGTCGATATCCAGCACCCCCCATAGCTGATCATTGCTGACAATCGGCACGACCAGCTCCGCCCGGGAGTCGATGTCGCAGGCAATATGGTCGGCAACGCTGTGAACATCATCAACGCGCTGGGTGGAACGCTTTCGCGCGGCAGCACCGCAAACCCCCTTGCTGAACGGAATGGGGTGGCAGGCAGGCTTGCCCTGAAAAGGCCCTAGCGCAAGCATCTCAGGTGAGCGTTGCAAATAAAAGCCGACCCAATTCAAGTGGGGTAGTGACTGCATGATGAAGGCGCAGGTTTGCGCACTATTGGTTAGCCAGTCGCGGGTATCCAGCAACGCGGCGAGCTGGCGATCGAGAAGGTCATAGTTGACGCTATCAAGTGACATGACGGCTCCCTGGTTATGCATATCCATAACGACACCGGGCCGACAGTTGTCGGCCCGGTGTGGTTGGTCTCTTGTCTGACAATGGTGAGGATTATTTCCAGCCGGGTACGGCGGCACCATCGAAGAGTTCTTCGGCTTTCTCGATCACTTCTTCGCTCTGGTAAGCGCTGACCAGCTGCTGGATCTCTTCACGGTCTTCATCACCGCCGCGGACGGCAATCAGGTTGACGTAGGGCGATTCGGGACCTTCTTTGATCAGCGCGTCGTCAAGGCTCAGGCCCGCGGGCTGCGCGAAGGTGTTGTTGATGAAGGCCATGTCGACATCCGGCAAAACGCGCGGTAGCTGGGCGGCTTCGATTTCGCGAAAACGGAAGTCTTTCGGGTTCTCGGCGATATCGATAGGTGTCGCTTCCAGGTTTTCGGGGTCATTCAGCGTGATGAGGCCTTCATTATGCATCAGGATCAGCGCGCGACCTTCATTGGACGGGTCATTGGGTAGCGCGATCTGGGCACCTTCAGGCAGTTCGTCAACGCTGTCGTACTTCTCTGAGTAAGCGCCGATGGGGTAGACAAATGTGTAGCCTGCAATGGCGAAATCATAGCCACGATCATTCACCATGGACCGCATGTAGGGCTCGTGCTGATAAGCGTTAGCGTCCAGGCTGCCGTCTGCCAGTGCTGCATTGGGCGTTACGTAATCAGTGAATTCGATAATTTCGACGTCAAGGTTGTATTCTTCCTTGGCAATTCGGGCAGCAACTTCCATGACTTCGGTTTCAGGGCCGGCAACGGTGCCCATCTTGATGCTGGCGGCTTGAGCACTGGCGCTAACGGCCAGTGCGAGTGCAGTAATGGTGCCGAGGGCTAATGTCTTCATGGCAACTCCTCTTGGATGTCAATTTTGGTGAATGGTGATAATGAGGGTAATTTTAATGCTTTTTCGTTATATGTCCACTGGAAAGCAATGCGGTTATTTGCGGTCGGTTTTGCGCACCAGGTAATCCCCCAGGCTCTGGAAGCCCTGTACCATGACAACGAGTACCACTACGGTGATCAGCATGATGGTTGGGTTGAATCGGTTGTAGCCATAGCGGATACCCAGATCACCGAGTCCGCCGCCGCCGACAGCGCCTGCCATGGCGGAGTAGCTGACCAGCGTTACCAGCGTAATGGTAAGGCCGGTGATAATACCGCCACGCGCTTCGGGGATTAGCACCTTGGTGATGATTTGCCATGGTGTAGCGCCCATGGCCTGGGCAGCCTCAATTAAACCCGGTGAGATTTCATTGAGGGCGCCTTCGATCAGCCGGGCGACGAAGGGAATCGCGGCAATGGTCAGCGGCACTGAAGCCGCATTGATGCCGATGGACGTGCCCACCAGCATCCGCGTAAACGGAATAATCGCCACCATCAAGATAATAAACGGAATGGAGCGGCCAACGTTGGTTACAATGCCCAGGGCGTGGTTCAGTAATGGCTTTGCCAGAATCTGCCTGGGTCGCGTTGCATAGAGCATCACGCCCAACGGTAGCCCGAGTAATGTCGAGATCAATCCCGATATGCCGACCATGTAGAGGGTATCGAGCGTTGCCTGAATAATAAGCTCAATCATTGCGCTGGACATAGCCTAATACCTCTACCTGTAATTGATGGTCTGCCAAGTAGTCCATAGCGGCTTGCGTCTGCTCAGACGTGCCCAGCAGTTCGGCAATCATCAAGCCAAGTGTTCTTTCCTGAATCGATTCCACCTTGGCCTGCAGAATGCTCACATCGACGCCGCAATCCCGTGCCAGGCGGGAAATAAGCGGTGTGGAGACCGCATCCCCCGAGAAAGTAAGCCGCACGACCGGGTGTGCGTTGGTGTCGGGGTTGTCGCTGAGGCGTTCGAGCAGCTCCTTGGGAGGAGACAGTTGCAGAAAATCGTTGAGAAAATCGCGCCCCAATTGGGTTCGAGGTGCGGTAAAGAAATCGCCTACTACGGCGTCCTCAACCAGCTCGCCATTGGATATCAGGCCGACACGATGGCAGATCGATTTAACCACTTCCATTTCATGGGTAATCAATAAAATGGTGATGCCGAGCTTATGGTTGATATCGCGCAGCAGTTCCAGGATTGAGCTGGTTGTCTGGGGGTCCAGTGCGGAGGTGGCCTCATCGCAGAGCAGGACGCGAGGGTTGCTGGCCAGCGCCCGGGCAATCGCAACGCGCTGTTTCTGCCCGCCGGATAGCTGCGCCGGAAATTGATCCGCCTTGTCGGACAGGCCGACCATTTCAAGCAGTGGGCTCACGCGATCACGAATATCTCGCCTGGGTTGGCCCATCAACTCCAGTGGCAGTGCTACGTTGTCAAACACGTTGCGTGTGGTGAGCAGATTAAAGTGCTGGAAGATCATGCCGATGCGGTGGCGTGCTTGGTTCAGCGCCGTGTTGCTCAATCGTGTGATCTCTTGTCCATCGACGGTCACCGTGCCCTGGGTGGGTCGCTCAAGCAGGTTGACGCAGCGAATGAGCGTCGACTTGCCCGCGCCGGACAGGCCGATAACACCGTGAATGGCCCCTTTGGGGATCGCCAGATTCACGCCCTTGAGGGCGTGAACGGCGTCGCGGCCGGTACCGTAGGTTTTGCTGACATTATTCAGTTCGATCATGGCGTCTGCCTTTTCTATAGGCCGAAGACGAAGGTGAGCGCGCAAGCGTAGGGGAGGGAACAAAAAAAGGCCACCCTTTCGGGTGGCCATCAACGCTGGACACACCCTTTTAGCTGCACTTCACCAAGCATTCACTCGGCGGACGCCCGCAATCTGGGTACAAATCGGCGCCTTTACATTTGCGGCGGGAGTCTAGAGAGCTAGCCAGGCGATGTCAAACCAAAAGAATAACATCTTATATTGCTGTTCAATTTAATAATTTTTTTAACTGATTTTTGTTTCTTTAAAAGTGTTAATTTCTCTTTTCTGGAGGCCTGGGTTTTCTGCAGGCATGAATACTGAGTTACGTTGATTGATCGCGCATGCCTTTGGGGTGCACAAATAGGTTTGTGCAGTAGTAAGCTTGCGCACGGATCAAATTAGAGCGAGGGCGCTATGTTTACTGGCATCGTGCAAGGCAAGGTAGAAGTCGTAGAAGTGCATGAGCTTGATAAGTTTCGTACGCATGTTGTGCAAATGCCCGATGCATTGCGCGAGGGATTGGCGACCGGCGCTTCGGTGGCGCACAACGGTGTGTGTTTGACGGTCACGGACATTTCAGGTGATCGGGTGAGCTTCGATTTGATGCGTGAAACGCTCCGGCTGACCAATCTTGGTGCAGTCGAGGTCGGGCAGTGCGTCAATATCGAGCGAGCGGCACGCTTTGGCGATGAAATTGGCGGGCATTCGATGTCGGGCCATGTGATTTGCATGGCGGAGGTGATCGCCATTGATGAGGCGCCCAATAACCGTCGGCTGTGGTTTGCGTTACCGGCTTCAGTGGGGCGGTTTGTATTTGAGAAAGGCTATATTGGTGTCGATGGTATCAGTCTGACGATTGGCGATGTGCGACCTTCGGCCGAGGGCGAAGGGGTCGAGTTCAGCGTTAATCTGATCCCTGAGACGCTGGACCGCACCATCCTGGGTGAGCGGATGCCAGGTGACCAGGTCAACATTGAAATCGATCCCCAGACCCAGGTGATTGTTGAAACGGTTGAGCGCGTTCTGGCCAGCCAAATGCGCTGATGGTCGGTATTGCCCAGGGGGTGCGTTTCTGACCGATTGGTTAGAAAGTGGCCTGAAGTTTGCTTATGTGAAGTTTGATTATATTAAGCGATGGGAAGTAACAGGCGGGCATCAGCCCGCGTTCGACAGCTGCACAAGGTGTTCGCATCAGGCGTGACCTTTCGGTAATATGTGCGGCTTTTCGCGCTGCCAGGGTGCATTCAGCGTTTACGCGAAGGATAAAAATACCTATGAAGTTTCTGGATAAGCAGTTCGGGCTCACTGAGCACAAAACCAACGTTAAAACAGAAGTCATCGCCGGGATAACCACTTTCCTGACAATGGCCTACATCATTTTTGTCAATCCCAGTATCCTTTCCGAGGCCGGGATGGACTATGGTGCGGTGTTTGTTGCTACCTGCGTTGCTGCCGCCATCGGCTGTCTGATCATGGGGTTGTGGGCGAACTATCCCATCGCTCAGGCCCCCGGTATGGGGCTCAACGCCTTCTTCACTTACGGTGTCGTGCTCGGGATGGGGTATACCTGGGAAGCAGCGTTAGGCGCTGTCTTCTTCTCCGGGTTGTGTTTTTTCCTGCTGAGTGTTTTCAAGATCCGTGAATGGATTATCAACTCTATTCCGCTTTCACTGCGACTGGGCATTGCCGCGGGTATTGGCCTGTTCCTGGCCATGATCGCGCTCAAAAATGCCGGTATCGTGGTCGCCAATGACGCTACCTTTGTTGCGCTGGGAGATCTCTCCGAGCCTGCTGCCCTGTATGCGCTCCTGGGCTTTTTCGTGATAACCGCGATGTCCTATTTAAGGATCACCGGTGCCGTCATGATCGGTATTCTTGGCATTACCATTGCGTCGACGCTGCTTGGTCACAATGAATATGGCGGTCTCATGTCCATGCCGCCCTCTATTGCACCGACCTTCATGGCAATGGATCTGATGGGGGCGTTGGATGTCGCCATGCTCAGCGTTATCTTTGCTTTCCTGTTTGTCGACCTGTTCGATACATCAGGTACGCTGGTGGGGGTTGCGCATCGCGGCAAGCTGCTGGACAAAGACGGCAAACTGCCGCGTCTTGGTCGTGCCATGATGGCCGACAGTACGGCATCAATGGCCGGCGCTGCCCTGGGTACCTCCACCACGACCAGCTATATTGAGTCGACGGCAGGCATTGCCTCGGGTGGACGGACTGGTTTGACGGCGGTCGTCGTGGCCGTACTCTTCCTGGTCAGCCTGTTCTTTGCGCCGTTGGCAGGCTCCATTCCTGCTTTCGCCACCGCCGGCGCGCTGCTCTACGTGGCTGTGCTGATGGCTGGCAGCCTGGCCCATGCCAACTGGGAAGATCCCACTGACGCCGCGCCGGTATTGATTGCCGCTCTGGCAATGCCGCTGACCTTTTCGATTGCCGAGGGCATCGCTCTCGGGTTTATCAGCTATGCAGCGATCAAAACCCTGTCGGGCCGTTTCAAAGACCTCAATCCAGCAGTGATTATTCTGGCGCTGCTGTTTGCGGTGAAATTTCTGTTTCTAGACTAACGTGGTTTTATTAATCCAATGAGAGACGCGATGAGCATCTACGGCGATTACATCAAGTCCGTGATTCGCACAGTGCCTGACTGGCCTGAGCAGGGGGTCAACTTTCGTGACATTACCCCGCTGCTGCAAAACAGCGCGGCATTTCGCAAGCTGATCGACAGCTTTGTACACCGCTACCAGGAAATGAACCTAGATGCCATCGCGTCGATTGATGCGCGGGGGTTTATCATCGGGGCACCTCTAGCCTATGAGTTGGGCTGCAGCTTTGTCCCGGTCCGCAAAAAAGGCAAGCTTCCGTTCAAGACCATCAGCGAAACCTACACGCTCGAGTACGGTCATTCGGAGGTCGAGCTTCATTCGGATGCGTTTCAAAAAGGTGACCGCATTTTGCTGATGGATGACCTGATTGCCACCGGCGGGACCATGTTGGCGGCGGCCAATCTTATACAGCGCAGCGGCGGGCATGTGGTCGAAACAGCGACCATTATTGATCTACCCGAACTGGGTGGTTCGCAAAAAATTCGCGATGCGGGCTATAGCGTCTTCGCGGTTTGTTCTTTTACAGAAGACGAGTAACGACCCTATGAGCAGTGAACGCTATCATCAGCACTTTACCGTCTCCTGGGATCAGCTCCACCGTGATGTTCGCCAGTTGTGCCATCAGTTGGTCGAGCGTGATTTTAAAGGGATTGTTGCGATTACCCGGGGAGGACTCATTCCTGCCGCCTTGATCGCGCGCGAACTTAACGTTCGGTTGATCGATACCGTGTGCATCAAAAGCTATGACCACATGGACCAGGGCGGGCTGGATATCCTGAAAGGCGTTGATCATGACGGCGAGGGTTGGCTGTTGGTCGATGACCTGGTGGATACCGGCAAGACGGCGCGGGCGGTAAGCGAGATGTTGCCCAAGGCGCATTTTGTCACTATCTACGCCAAGCCGGAAGGGCGCCCGCTGGTTGACCAGTACCTAACCGAAGTGGCTCAGCACTGCTGGATCCAGTTTCCCTGGGATATGGGCGTTGCCTACGTTGAACCTCTGGTGGACCAAGTGAAGAAATAATCATGTCGACCCCGCTTCCTGAAGACTGGAATCAGTGGCTTGGCGATGAGTTTCAGGCCGACTACATGCAGTCACTGAAACGTTTTCTGGCCGAGGAAAAAGCGGCCAAGAAGATCATTTATCCCCACTCGTCGCAGTGGTTTCGCGCCTTCGAGCTGACGCCGCTCAATGACGTCAAGGTGGTGATCCTGGGGCAGGACCCTTATCACGGACCCAATCAAGCGCACGGGCTATGTTTTTCCGTTCAGGCAGGGGTCCCGGTTCCGCCGTCGCTGGTCAATATCTACAAGGAGCTGGCTAGCGATGTAGGCGCTGAACCCGTCAAGCACGGGCATCTGGAAGCCTGGGCGAAGCAAGGCGTCTTGCTGCTCAATACCTCGCTGACGGTCGAGAAGGGCAACGCTGCCTCGCACCGGGGTAAAGGTTGGGAGTCTTTCACGGATAGCGCGATCAAGACGGTAAGCGCGCATGCGCTGCCCAGCGTCTTTCTGCTCTGGGGTAGCCACGCCCGGCAGAAAAAAGCCCTGATAGATACCCAGCGTCACTTAGTCCTGGAAGCGCCGCACCCCTCGCCGCTGTCTGCCCACCGAGGCTTTTTTGGCACCCGCCATTTTTCCCGGGCGAATCAATTCCTTGTTGAGCAGGGGCGCGAACCTGTTGAATGGCAATTACCCGCCACCCCTTAACCTGGTGACGGCTTAGGGGTAGAATACCGCCCGATTTTGCATGTTTGTGATCACCCGCGTTGCCCATAACCACCTGCTGTGAGGAAGTCCCATGAGTGTCCATGCCATTAACCATCCGCTTGTTCAGCATAAGTTGGGACTGATGCGCGAAATGGATTTAAGTACCAAGAGCTTTCGCGAGTTGGCGGGGGAAGTGGCCAAGCTGTTGACGTATGAAGCAACAAAGGGACTTGAACTCGAAGATCATACGATTGAAGGATGGAATGGGGAGCCGATCGGGACACGTCGCCTGAAAGGCAAGAAAGTAACGGTGGTGCCGATTCTGCGTGCCGGGCTTGGCATGCTCGAGGGCGTTACTGACCTGATCCCCAGCGCACGCGTCAGCGTTGTCGGGTTGTACCGTGATGAAGAGACGCTGCAGCCGGTCCCTTACTTTGCCAAATTCGCCAACGATATCGAAGAGCGTATGGCCATCGTCATTGACCCGATGCTGGCCACCGGCGGCTCAATGGTCGCGACATTGGACATGCTTCGTGAACGTGGCTGCGAGCATATGAAGGTGATCGTATTGGTGGCAGCACCCGAAGGGATCAAGCGAGTCCAGGAAGCCTATCCGGATATCGAGATTTATACGGCGTCGGTGGATGATCGGTTGGACGATAACGGCTATATCGTTCCTGGTCTGGGCGATGCGGGTGACAAGATTTTCGGCACCCGATAAGCATTGATGATTCAGCAGCCCCTGGCGTTTTACGTTAGGGGCATTTTTTTGCCCATCATTACCCCAAAGACCTGTGAGGAGTTTGCATAATGAATGATACGCCTAGCCAGCCTGAATCCTGGCCTCGCGTGTTGCTAACCGGAGCACAAATGCTGTTTGTGGCGTTTGGTGCTTTGGTCCTGGTGCCGCTATTGACCGGGCTTGATCCAAGCGTTGCGTTATTTACCGCTGGGATAGGCACGCTGCTGTTTCATACCGTAACCCGCCTGACGGTCCCCGTCTTTCTGGCCTCATCATTTGCTTTTATTGCGCCGATCCAGGGGTCGATCGCCAACTTTGGCGTGTCGGCCACGCTGGGCGGACTGATGGTGGCCGGTTTGGTGTACGTCGCGATTTCCATGGCGGTACGCGTCAAAGGCACCGGCTGGCTTCATCGCCTGTTGCCACCGGTGGTGGTGGGGCCGGTTATCATGGTAATCGGGCTGGCCCTGGCCCCGGTGGCGGTAGAGATGGCGACCGGTGAAACCAGCGATAACATCGGTTATGGCGCGGCGCTGTTCCTGTCCATGGCGAGCTTGCTGGTGACCCTGATCCTGGCTGTATTTGGTCGCGGGCTGCTGCGCTTGATTCCGATCATGGGCGGTATTGTTGTGGGTTATTGCCTGGCGTTGCTGATGGGGCTGGTCGACTTCACGCCTGTCCAGGACGCTGGCTGGCTGTCCATTCCGGCGTTTACCGCGCCGAGTTTTCACTGGGCGGCGATTCTGTTTATGATTCCTGTCGCCATCGCGCCGGCGGTGGAGCATATTGGTGACATGGTGGCCATCGGATCGGTGACCCGGCGTAATTACCTTGAAAAGCCGGGGCTGCACCGAACCTTGCTGGGGGATGGCCTGGCGACGACAGCGGCCGCTTTATTCGGCGGCCCGCCTAATACCACCTATTCAGAGGTGACCGGGGCCGTCACTCTGACCCGGGCTTTCAACCCGCGCTATATGGTGGTGGCCGCAGTGCTGGCCATATCGCTGGCGTTTATTGCCAAGCTGGGTGCGCTGCTGCAAACCATCCCAGGCCCTGTCATGGGGGGAATCATGACCCTGCTGTTTGGCTCTATTGCGGTGGTGGGTATGAATACGCTGGTCAGGGCAGGACATTCATTGACCGCGCCGCGTAATCTGGTCGTTGTGTCATTGATTCTTGTCTTTGGCATTGGTGGCATGCAGGTTGGCGGTGGTCAGTTTACGCTGCAAGGCGTTAGCCTGGCGGCGTTGGTTGGGATTGTGTTGAACTGGTTGCTGCCTGACGAGCCACAAGATGAACCTGATCATGCCCATTAACCTTTCTTCATTGGGAGCCGAGCGTTTATGCCGTTAGATTCATCGCTACCCTTTCCCGTGCTGGGAATTGCTGCCTGGAGTGGGACTGGGAAGACGACGCTGCTTGAGCAGTTGTTACCGCGGCTGCGGGCAGAGGGTATCCAGGTAGCGGTGATCAAGCACGCTCATCATCGGTTTGATGTCGATCAGCCGGGAAAAGATAGCTATAAGCTACGTAGTGCAGGCGCTACGCCCATGCTGATTGCCTCGAGCCAACGCCTGGCACTGATGCAGGAAACGCCAGACGGCGAAGAGCCGGATTTAAATCAGTTGTTGGCAATGGTGGCCGTGCATCAACCTGACCTGGTGCTGGTAGAAGGCTTTAAAGCTTGGCCACTGCCCAAGCTGGTGCTTTATCGTGAGGGGATAGGTGATGCGCAAATCCTGCAGAGTCAGGGTGTCGAAGCCGTCGCCCTTCAGGGGGCTTCTCCCATCTCTCTGTCGGCCACGACGACGCAACTGGCACTCGATGATAGCGACGGGATTGCACGCTGGATAATCGATTGGATGGCGGGCCAACGGCTCAATGATGTTTCACGCACTGATAGGTGACCCCATGCAGTTAACGCATCTCAATAGCCGCGGCGAAGCCCGCATGGTGGATGTTGCAGACAAACAGGAAACGCGCCGGGAAGCGGTGGCTTCCGGTCGTATTGTGATGCAACCCGCTACCCTGAAACAGCTCAGCGAGGGTGCTTTACCCAAGGGTGATGTGTTGGCCACCGCCCGTATTGCGGGAATCCAGGCAGCAAAGCGCACCCATGAATTGATCCCGCTGTGCCACTCGCTGGCACTTTCCAAAGTGGCCATAGAGTTTGATGTCGACCCCGATGAAAGCTGTGTTCATGTGACCGCGAACTGCCGGTTGAATGGCCGCACAGGTGTCGAGATGGAAGCGTTGACGGCCGTCTCCGTGGCCTGTTTAACGCTTTACGATATGTGCAAGGCGGTCGACAAAACCATGCGCATCGACGCGGTGCAACTGGATAGCAAAAGCGGTGGTCAGCGGGGAGATTATCAGCGCGAAGAAGCGCCTGAAACGGCGACGCCGATTGTAACGGGTCAGGGAACAGCCGGCGAAGTGAGCCTGGGCGGGCGCTGTCATTCGCCCTGCGTGCTGGTCAAGTTTCTTGCCGAACTACGCGAGCAGTTGGGTGAAAATGAGCGGGTAGTGACTTTCGATCAACTCGAAAGCCGCGATATAGCGGGCCTCAAAGTAGCGCTGGCGACTCAGGATGAACGTTTTCAGCTGTTGCAGGACCAGCGCACGCTATGTGCCATCAATCAGGTCATGGCCAATGATGATGCGCGAATTACCGACGATGACGAGGTTGCTTTCTTTCCGCCGGTCACCGGGGGCTGAAAATGGACATTACCATCCGCGTTCAAGAGGCGCCTTTTGACATGGCGTATGGCTATGAAGCCAGCATTGGGGGCCGCACGGATATTGGCGGCGTCGTCAGCTTTACCGGCCTGGTGCGTGATTTTAACGAAACACCCGATGTCACGGGATTGACCCTGGAGCATTATCCAGGCATGACCGAGTCAACCTTACAGCGTATTGCGGAAGAGGCGGGAGAACGCTGGGCACTAAGCGCCGTTACGATTATTCACCGTGTCGGCCACATGCGCCCCGGCGATGCGATCGTCAGAGTGCTGGTAGCGAGTGCCCATCGTCGCGAAGCCTTCGAAGCCTGCGATTTCATCATGGACTGGCTAAAGACTCAGGCACCGTTCTGGAAGAAAGAACATGGTCGCCACGGGGACTACTGGGTCAAGGAACGCCACTCGGATATCGAGGATGCTGCCCGCTGGTAGTCTCCGGGGAGCCAGCTTTGGGGTCGGCTAATCGTCCGCCACTGTCGCTGGCAGCTCGCTGGCCATAATCTGCAGGTGTACTTCAGGTAAATGCTGCAGCCGTTCTGCCAGCCAGGCAATCAAGCGGGGCTGAAGGCCCAGGCGCAGATCCGCCAACGTGTCGGCGTGGAGTTCGGCAAGCTGATCATCCAGCCATTCGCTGAAACTGTCCTCGTCGAATGAATTGGCACTTGTATTGTCCAGCATCAGGCGCCCGACGCGCGCCCACCCGGTTTGAGTGGCGGTCACCGGTAACGCAAGATAGAGGCTGCCGCGTCGTGGGAGGGTGCTGTTTTCGCTCTCCAGTCCAGGGTGGGGTACTACGCTGTTCTGGCTGACGATGCATGGCGGTTGCGGGTAGTGCTGCTCGTGATGCAGTCCCTGCTGATCGAAGCGGATCAAGTCGCCATTGACCGGCGCCAAGGGGGCTTGAATACCCAGGGACGCGGCCAGCTGCTGGTGGGCCTGTTGATGAAGGCTTTCACCATGAACCGGCAACAGGTGGCTTGGCGTCAGCCATTGATAAAAGCGGGTGATTTCGTCCTGTGCCGGATGTCCGGTCGCGTGAAGTTGCGGATGACTGAACTCATCGAATAGCTCGACGCCCAACTGCTGCAGGCGCTTTTTCAACTGCCCGATGGGTCTCTCGTTACCCGGAATGGCCTTGGCGGAAAAAATCACGTTGTCACCAGGCTGTAAATCCACGTGAGGATGACGCCCCTGGGCAAGTCGCTGCAGGGCGGCGCGTGGCTCACCTTGGCTACCGGTGGCAATGACCACGACTTCATCGGGCGGCAAATAACCCAGGTCATGGGCGGGCACGATGGCAGGAAAATCGTCCAGATAGCCGAGGCCGCGTGCGACACCCACCATGCGCTCCATCGAGCGCCCCATCAGGCTGACGCGCCGCCCGCACTGGTAGGCGGCACGGCCAATCGCCAACACCCGGGCGAGATTACTGGCAAAGCAGGAGACAATGATCCGGCCTTCGCAGTTGGCGAGCGTCTCGACCAGCGCTTTGGCGACATCGCCTTCGCTGCCTGAGTGGCCGGGTAGAGGGGCATTCGTGGAATCCCCCACTACCAAATCAACCGGCGCTAAGGCCTTGAATTGCGTCTGATCGATCGGCGCGCCGATAATTGGATCAGGGTCGAGCTTCCAATCGCCACTGTGCAATACACGATAGCGACCTGCCATGACCATCAGCGAGCAGCTCTCGGGTATCGAGTGTGGAACCGCCAGGAAGCGCAGGGTGAAAGGCCCGCTTTCCAATGCCTCACCTGGCTCGACCACATGAATGGCGGCGCTTGAGAGCTGATGTTCGGCAAACTTCAGGCGCAACAAGCCTGCCGCCAGCGGCGTTGCATAAATGGGGCATTGCCAGTGGGGCCAGAGCCAGGCGACCGCCCCAATGTGGTCTTCATGGCCGTGGGTGATGTAGAGCGCTTGCGGGGCAATGCCCAGGGCTTTGGGGGTTTCCAGGTTGGGCACCTGGAGTGGCGCATTGGGTAGATCCTGGCGAATCATCATGCCGCAATCCACGACGATCCAGTGATCTTCGTACCCATACAGCGTCAGGTTCATGCCAATTTCCCCGCAGCCGCCTAACGGCAAGAGGCGTAAGGGAGGGCGACGACGGGGACGAATATGAACGCGCGGTGGATGCATCAGATTAATAAAGCCTAGAAAGTAATTGGTTAACTATACGGGATGGGGCGGGCGGCTAACAATCACTGCCATTAAGGGCGGTGATTGCGAGCGCTTCATTCGGTACACTAGACGTTTGTTTAATGCCAGCGGACGGCCCGATCATCGTCGCCCGGCAAACCGTGAAGAGTAATGACTATGTCGCATTTTTATCGTTTGGTGGTGTCCTGCCCGGACCAGGTGGGGATCGTCGCGAAGGTATCGAGTTTTATCGCGGACCAGGGAGGGTCGATTACCGAGGCCAGCCAGCATTCCGATCTGGAAACCGGGCGTTTTTTCATGCGCTACGAAATATTGGCGGATTCGCTGGGTATGTCGGCAGAGGCATTACGTTCAGCCTTCGAGCCGGTGGCGGAGCGGTTTGACATGGACTGGGCGCTGGTCGATACCCGGAAACGGCAGCGGGTTGTCCTGATGGTTTCGCGAGAATCCCATTGCCTTGTCGATTTGCTTTACCGCTGGCAGGTGGGTGAGCTGGACTGCGATATCGTGGGTGTGATTTCCAACCATGACGACATGCGTTCGTTAACGGAATGGTACGGAATACCATATCACCATGTGCCGGTGGATCCGGCAGACAAGACAGCGGCCTTTGAGCAGGTGCAGGCGCATATTGATGATGCCCGGGCCGACAGTATCGTGCTGGCTCGCTACATGCAGATATTACCGCCAGCGTTGTGTGAACGATATGCGGGGCAGGTCATTAATATCCACCACAGTTTTCTGCCGTCTTTTGCTGGCGCCAAACCCTATCACCAAGCCTACCAGCGTGGCGTCAAGTTGATAGGGGCTACCTGCCATTACGTGACTCAGGAGTTGGATGCAGGGCCCATCATCGAGCAGGACATTCACCGGGTCAGCCACTGTCATACGCCGACCGATCTGGTACGTTTTGGCCGCGATGTTGAAAAAGCCGTCCTCGCGCGCGGTCTTCGCTGGCATCTGGAAGACCGCGTGCTGGTGCATGGCAACAAGACCATCGTGTTCAGCTAGCCGAGCGCCTGGCCATTGCCACCGCGAATAACGCCGACCCCAACCCCTTCGATATCAAGTGGTTGGGTGCGTAGGTCGATATGGATAGGGTCGAAGTCGGGGTTTTCAGCGATCAGGGTGACGTGATTCCCGTCGCGTTTGAAACGCTTGACGGTGACTTCGTCTTCCAGCCGGGCGACGACAATCTGGCCATCCCGAACGCGCTGGGTGCGGTGGACGGCGAGAAGGTCGCCTTCGAGGATGCCGACGTTCTGCATCGACAGCCCGCGAACGCGCAACAGATAATCTGCTCTGGGCGTGAAGTAGTCGGCGGGCAGGGGGCAGTAGCGATCAATATGCTCAGCGGCCAGGATAGGGCTACCCGCCGCGACTTCGCCAATGATGGGCAGGCCGTTGGCAGGGTCTGCGCCTGAGGCTGGCAGCACGTCTGGCGTTTCCTGGTGCTCCTGGTTGGGCAGGCGTATGCCGCGCGACGTATTGCGAATGATGCGAATGACGCCTTTACGCTCAAGTGCGCGTAAGTGTTCTTCTGCCGCATTGGGCGAACGGAACCCCAGTGCCTTGGCTATTTCAGCCCGGGTGGGCGGATAGCCGAGCTCAGCCATGGTCTTGACAATAAAGTCGAACACGTTTTGTTGACGAACAGTTAATGGCCGCGACATACCAGCCTCCAGATTGAATAAGTGAGCAAGACTGCGTTCCTGTTTACCTATCAGTATGTAGTCAACAGTCAGTATGTAGTTAACAGTATGTGGTTAAGTATACAGCATGTTCTCCTGTCCAGTATATAATGGGGGTAAGGCAGCTAACAAATTGATGTATATGAAGATGCAAAGCGGCGTTGGATAAGGGTTGGGTGTTCAGGTATACGTTGAGAGGTAACAAACGATAACGTAGTATCCTGGTTTGTTTAAAACATCCGTTTTTTATGGCCCGCTTTTTGGCCCGTCTTATGGAGAGCAGCATGGCTCAATCGGATACGGTGACCCGCATTCTGGATACTGCTGAAGTGCTTTTTGCAGAGCGCGGCTTTGCCGAAACCTCTTTACGCAACATCACCAGCAAGGCTCGGGTCAATCTTGCTGCGGTGAACTATCACTTCGGATCCAAGAAGGCGCTCATCCAGGCGGTGTTTGCTCGCTACCTGGATCCGTTTTCCCAACGTTTTCATGGCGCTCTGGACGAACTCGAAGCGCGCTACGAGGGTCGTGACATCCCCCTTGAAGTGCTCCTCGAAACCATGGCCACAACCGTGCTGACGGTGCCTGCCGAACGCAATAGCCTCAAAGTCTTCATGCGTTTGCTGGGGCTTGCGTACAGCCAGGCTCAGGGGCATTTACGACGCTACATCCAGCAGCAATACGGTGATGTGTTCAGCCGTTTCACCGAACTGGTTCGCCGTGCGACACCGGATCTGCCCGACGCTGAGCGCTTCTGGCGGCTACACTTTATGCTGGGTACCGTCATCTTTACGCTTTCGGGACTGGATGCGCTGCGCGATATTGCCGAAAAGGATTACCACCAGCATGTCTCGGTCCGCGACCTGGTTCGCCGACTGCGGCCGGTAGTGGTGGCGGCGATGAACGCGCCATTACCTGATGAGAAGGACATTGAGCACCATGCAGACACCGTCGCTCATTGAAATGCCGCCCCGCGAGGGGCTATGGCTGGAAATCGCCGCCCAGTCGCAGAGCTTGCGCGTCTGGCAAGGCGATATGTGTCGCCATGAGTGTGAAATTTCTACCGGGCGCCAGGGCATGGGTAATCGGCAGGGCAGTGGTCAAACGCCGCTTGGCTGGCACTATATTCGTGCCGCCATTGGTACTGATGCCCCGGAAAACGCGGTCTTTAAAGGCCGCCGCTGGACGGGCGAAGTATTTGACGCCGAGCTGGCGGCGGCGTTTCCCGAGCGAGACTGGATTCTGACGCGCATTCTATGGCTGTGTGGCCTGGAACCGGGGATAAACCGCGGTGGTCAGGTCGACTCCCAGCGACGCTATATTTATCTGCACGGTACGCCGCCGAATGAGCCCATGGGTCAACCAGCCTCTCATGGATGCGTGCGGCTGCGTAATGCAGATCTTCTTTGGCTTTTCGAGCATGCTGGACCTGGAACGCCTGTCTGGTTACACGACAGCCGCTGATCGTTGGACTCCTCGCTAATCATCGTCTAGAGTTAGCGCCTTTTTTGGACACCCCGCTATGACACATCCTTTGGGCTCGGTCATGTTGGACCTTGAAGGGACAACGTTGACCACCGCAGAAAGGCAGTTGTTGAAATCGCCCTCGGTGGGTGGCGTCATCTTGTTTTCGCGCAATGTGGAAGATGCCCACCAGGTCAGAGACCTGTGCAGCGAGGTGCGTAAGCTACGCCCCAACGTGTTGCTGGCAGTGGATCAGGAAGGCGGTCGCGTTCAGCGTATCAAGCAAGGACTGACGCGCCTGCCACCAATGGCTCGGCTGGGTGAGTATTACCAGAAGGATCGTGCGGCGGCTCTGGGGCTTACCCAGGACACCGGTTGGCTCCTGGGCATGGAAATGGCCGCCTGCGGGTTGGATATCAGCTTTGCTCCGGTACTGGATATCGATAGCGGTCTCTCCAGCGTCATCGGCGACCGCAGTTTTGGCTCGGAGGCCACGCAAGTCAGTGAACTGGGTGGCGCGCTGGTAGCCGGGCTGCATGAAGCCGGTATGGCAGCGATCGGCAAGCATTTTCCCGGTCATGGCGGCGTAGCGGCAGACTCGCATCTCGCCTTGCCCGTCGATGACCGGCCTTTTGAGACGCTCAAGCAACACGACCTGGTGCCTTTCAGCACCCTGGCCAAGAAGCTTGATGGTGTCATGCCAGCCCACATTGTGTACTCGGCATTTGACAAGCGACCCGCCGGCTTTTCGCCCAGTTGGCTGGGGATGCTGCGTCAGTCGCTGGGGTTTAAAGGCTGTATCTTTTCCGACGATTTGAGCATGGCCGGCGCCCATAAGGTAGGAGGGCCGCGCGAACGCGCAGCGGCTGCTCTCGCTGCCGGCTGCGACATGTTGCTGGTATGCAATGACCGCGAGGCGGCGCTTGAGGTCGTTGCCGCCGTTCCAACTTCAGCGTCTGTCAGGCCCGGCAAGCTTCGCTACAAACGCGCACGTCCCGATTTGGACGCGCTATCCGCGCTTAGCCGCTGGCGGCGCACGCATGCCCAGTTAGAGGCCATGGCCGCTGATTCACGCAGCAGTTAACGATCGTTTTTACCAAGTAGACTGGAACTTCAATGGCAAAGCTAGACAAAGAAGCGCTCGCATCCCTCGACACCATGCGCGAGCTCATGGACAACGCGGACTGCTTGATTTCCCAGCAGCAGGTGGAGCAGGCGCTGGACCGTATGGCCGAGCAGATCAGTGCGGATCTGGGCGATAAACTACCGGTCTTCTATTGCGTCATGAATGGCGGCTTGATCACCACGGGCCATCTGTTGACCCGGTTGGGCTTTCCGCTTGAGGTCGACTACCTGCATGCCACACGCTACCGCAACGAGACCCGCGGTGGAGAGCTTTTCTGGCGGGTATCGCCGGAGATTCCCATGGCCGGTCGGCATGTCGTTATCGTCGACGACATTCTGGATGAAGGCACAACGCTATCTGCGATTCTGAACTATTGCCAGGAAGCGCAAGCCGCCAGCATTACCACGGCGGTGCTGGTCGATAAACGGCACGATCGCAAGGCAGTACCCGGATTGAAAGCCGACTACTGCAGCCTGGAAGTCGCCGATCGTTATGTCTTTGGCTTTGGTATGGATTACAAAGGCTATTGGCGCAATGCCCCGGGAATCTTTGCCCCCAAGGGCATGTGATCTGAGGCGGTTTAGCGGGGTGAAAAGCGCCGCGCCAACCCGGTTTCAGCAATCATGCGGGTGGATATCTCTTCCACGGAAAAGCGCGTGGCGTCGATAAAAGGAATGTGCAGGCGACGGTATAACGCTTCTGCCTGCTCGATCTCCTGCATGCATTGATCCATCGAACTGTAGCGGCTATTGGGCCTGCGTTCGTTGCGGATGGCGGCCAGACGCCTGGCGTCGATTGTCAGGCCAAACAGCTTGTGCCGGTGTTGAGCGAGCACCGGCGGCAGTTTCAGCATGCCGTCTTCGTCCAGGTCGTCTTCCGTTAGCGGATAGTTGGCGGCGCGAATGCCAAACTGCAAGGCCAGATAGAGCGACGTGGGGGTTTTGCCGCAGCGCGATACCCCGACCAGAATAATATCGGCTTTATCGTACTGATGAGTGCGTGCTCCGTCGTCATTATCCAGTGCGAAGTGCACCGAGTGGATGCGGTCCATATAGACATCGTCGCTGCCAATCGAATGCGTTCGTCCAACGCTGTAGGAAGAGTGCGTGGCGAGCTCCTGTTCGAGTGGCTCCAGAAAGGTGGAGAATATATCCACCTTGAAGCCTGCGGCCTTGCGAATCACATCGCGAATCTTCTGGTCGACGATGGTGTCGATAATGATCGGTCGTTGCCCGTCACGGACCGCCGTTGCGTCAATAATTTCGGCCAGGGCCTCGGCTTTATCCAGGGTGTCGATATAGGGCTTGGTTTGCATGTTGATATCGACATCGCTGAACTGCGCCAGCAGGCTCCTCCCCAGACTCTCTGCGGTAATGCCTGTCCCATCCGAAATAAAAAAAGCCGTGCGCTGCATGGTGTTTGCTCTCCTGAACGTTGCGCATATTGTGTGCCGGGATGACGCTTGGCACAACGGTGCTTGAGTCGCGACTACAACAATTGTTCAAAAATGCCGCCTGTTGTAAAAATCCTCCATGCCCTTCGCTATTAGACCAATGGCGAATACACCGGGGCGGTGCTAGGGTGACCGCATTCATCACTGGCGGTTGTCATGATCGCTGGCCTATTGAGCGAGGGGGTTGCGTGAACAATTACATTCTATGGTTCGATCAACTGGGTATGGCTGACGTCGAACGCGTGGGTGGTAAAAACGCTTCGCTTGGCGAAATGATCTCTAATTTATCCGGAGCGGGGGTCACGGTTCCCGGCGGCTTTGCCACGACGGCCCATGCCTACCGAGAATTTCTTGCCCACGAAGGCCTCAACGAGCGTATCAACCAGACGCTGGCGCGGCTGGATGTTGATGATGTCAAAGCATTGGCCGAAGCCGGTAAAATGATACGCCAGTGGGTGATCGACACGCCGCTACCCCCGACGTTCGAAAGCGAATTACGTAGTGCCTATGAAAGCCTGCAGCAGCGTCACCCAGCGTTGAAGGTCGCGGTGCGTAGCTCGGCCACCGCGGAAGACTTGCCCGATGCTTCCTTTGCCGGCCAGCAGGAAACCTTTCTGAATATCGAAGGGTTCGACAATATCAAACGTGCGGTCCATGAAGTCTTCGCTTCGCTGTTCAATGACCGGGCCATCTCTTACCGAGTTCATCGCGGCTATGCGCATGAAAATGTCGCGCTATCTGCGGGTGTGCAGAAAATGGTGCGCTCGGAAACGGGCGCGTCGGGTGTCATGTTCACGCTGGATACCGAGTCGGGCTTCCGCGATGCGGTCTTTGTGACGGCTTCCTGGGGGCTGGGTGAAACCGTCGTCCAGGGGGCGGTGAATCCTGATGAGTTCTATGTTCATAAGCCGACCCTGGCTGCGGGCCGACCTGCGGTGCTGCGCCGCAACCTGGGGTCCAAGCTGATCAAGATGGTCTATACCCAAGATGCCAGCGCCGGCAAGTCGGTCGAGACCATTGATGTGCCCCTGCAGGACCGTGGTCGTTTCTGCCTCAACGACAAGCAGGTCATGGCGCTGGCGAGTCAAGCGGTGACCATAGAACAGCATTACCAGCGGCCCATGGATATCGAATGGGCACTGGATGGCGACGATGGTGAGCTCTATATTGTGCAGGCGCGGCCGGAAACCGTTGTATCGCAGCAGGAAGGCGGCAAGCTGGAGCGTTTCCAGCTACGCGAGAAAGGCCGCACCCTGGTCACCGGTCGCGCTATCGGCCAACGCATCGGCCGCGGTACCGCCAAGGTGGTCATGACGCCCGATGACATGGACAAGATCCATGACGGCGATGTGCTGGTAACCGACATGACCGATCCCGACTGGGAGCCGATCATGAAGCGTGCTTCAGCCATCGTTACCAATCGCGGTGGCAGAACCTGCCACGCGGCGATCATTGCCCGTGAACTGGGCATCCCGGCTGTCGTTGGCTGTGGCGATGCCACCACACGATTGAATGAAGGCAGTGATGTTACTGTTTCCTGCGCTGAAGGTGATACCGGGCATGTGTATGAAGGCCTGCTGGATTTTGACTGCAAGGTCTCCAACGTTGACACCATGCCCGAGATTCCTTTCAAGATCATGATGAACGTGGGCAACCCGGATCGTGCCTTTGGGTTTGCCAGCCTTCCCCATGCCGGGGTAGGGCTCGCGCGGCTTGAGTTCATTATCAACCGCATGATTGGCGTTCATCCCAAGGCATTGCTGGAGTACGACACCCTGCCGTCCGACCTTCAGCAGGTGATCGACATGCGTACGGCCGGTTATACCGACCCGGTCAGCTTCTACGTCGATAAACTCGTTGAAGGCATTTCGACACTGGCCGCTGCTTATTATCCTCAGCGCGTTATCGTGCGGCTTTCGGATTTCAAATCAAACGAGTACGAGAACCTGATTGGCGGCAAGCTCTACGAGCCCGGCGAAGAGAATCCCATGCTGGGCTTCCGGGGGGCCTCGCGTTATGTCTCGGAGGCGTTCCGTCCGTGTTTCGAGCTGGAATGCCGGGCGCTCAAGCGTGTCCGCGAAGATATGGGACTCGACAACGTCGAGATCATGGTGCCCTTCGTGCGCACCACGGAAGAAGCCCGGGAAGTGGTCGAGCTGCTGGCGACCAACGGGCTGAAGCGCGGCGACCACGGCCTCAAGGTCATCATGATGTGTGAGCTGCCTGCCAATGCGTTGCTGGCTGACGAGTTTCTCGAGCATTTCGATGGTTTCTCGATTGGCTCCAACGACCTGACACAGCTCACCCTTGGGCTTGATCGCGACTCGGGTATCGTGGCGCATCTGTTTGACGAGCGTAACGAAGCCGTCAAAAAACTTCTTTCCATGGCGATTCAGGCCTGTAGAGCTAAGGGTAAGTATGTCGGCATCTGCGGTCAGGGGCCGTCCGACCATCCTGACTTTGCCAAGTGGTTGATGGAGCAGGGGATTGATTCGATATCGCTGAACCCGGACGCGGTGCTCGAGACCTGGTTCATGTTGGCAGGTGAAACCATCGCAGACTGATCGTTAGTGAGGTAGTTAGCAGGCTAGATGAAACACGCCCAGCCATTGTGCTGGGCGCTTGGGTTTAATAGGCTACGCTTTTATTTCGGTCTGTATACATTGGCGGAGTCGGTCGTGATGCCCTCTAAAAGAATGCGGTGGTTACTACCCAGTCTCTTGATAGTGCCTTTATATGGTTGGGGCTTTGACTATGCAATGCCCTCCATCTCGCCGGAAAGTGAGTCTGGTTACGAAGAAAAACCTGGCTGGTCTGCCGATTCCTTCGCGGTGGCGGCTGCCAATCCGCTGGCCACCGATGCGGGCTACCAGATATTGAAGGCCGGCGGAAACGCGGTCGACGCGGTCATTGCCGTCCAGATGGTGCTGGGACTGGTGGAGCCACAATCGAGTGGCCTTGGCGGCGGGGCGTTCTTGCTTTATTACGATGGTGATGACGTACGCGCCTACGATGGGCGTGAGACCGCACCCGCCGCTGTGGATGGTGGGCTCTTCATGCAGGATGGCGAGCCGTTGGCGTTCATGGATGCCGTGGCAAGCGGCCGATCGGTCGGTGTGCCGGGAACGCTGCGGCTAATGGAAAAAGTCCATGCGGCTCACGGCAGTCTGCCCTGGGAAGACCTTTTTGTGCCTGCGATGACGCTGGCAGAAGAAGGCTTTGCCGTCAGTGAGCGGCTTCATTTGAGCCTTGCCAATGACGATGCCTTGCGCAATAACGAACGGGCGCGGGATTTCTATTATGACGCTGAAGGCGAGCCCATTGCAGTAGGTGAAACCCTCAAAAACCCGGCCCTTGCGGCGATACTAAAGCGTATCGCCGAGGAAGGCAGCGCCGCGTTTTACCAGGGTGACGTTGCTCAGGATATTGTCGATCAGGTGGTTCAGCATCCGGCCCGGCCCGGCGCTATGACGCTGGATGACCTGGAAAGTTATGACGCCATTATCCGCGACCCTATCTGCACACCCTGGCAGCAATGGGACGTATGCGGTTTCCCGCCTCCCTCATCCGGCCACATCACTATCATGCAGATCCTTGGCATGCTCGATCAGCAGCCACTGCTTGAAGCCCCTTTGGATGACGGTGTCACCAGCAGCGGCTGGTTGCACCAGTTTTTGGAAGCCTCCCGGTTAGCGTTCGCCGATCGTAATTACTATATAGCCGATCCGGATTTCGTTGAGGCCCCCGGTGGTGATTGGTCGACAATGCTGGCGCCGGACTATCTCGCCAAGCGCAGCGCGCTGATCGGTCAAGAGAGCATGGGGGATAACGCCGAACACGGTCGGCCCGGCGATATTGAAACAAGTTGGGCGGCGCAGCCGACCCAGCCTGAATATGGCACCAGCCATATCAGCATCGTGGATGCTGAAGGCCGATCGGTTGCCATGACCACGACCATTGAGCAGGCATTTGGCTCACGCATCATGAGTGATGGGGGGACCGACTTGCCGGGCGGCTTTCTGCTCAACAATGAGCTGACCGATTTTGCCTTCGAGCCAGAGCAGAACGGTGAACCGGTGGCCAATCGAGTTGAACCCGGCAAGCGCCCGCGTTCCAGTATGAGCCCCACGCTTATCTTCGATCATGACAGCGGCGAGCTGGTCGGTAGCCTTGGGTCGCCCGGTGGTGCAGCGATCATTCATTACACCGCGCGTACGCTGATGGCACTGCGTGACTGGGGGATGAACGCGCAAACCGCGTTGAACCTGCCCCACGCCGTCACCCTGGGCGACGATGTATGGGTTGAGAAAGGGCGTTTTCCTGATGCCACTATCGATGCTTTGAGAGAGCGAGGTCATGACATCAGCGAGCGCGAGCTGACCAGCGGCCTTCAGGCCATCATGCGCCTGGAAGATGGCACGCTGTTTGGCGGCGCTGATCCCCGCCGAGAAGGTGTGGTGATGGGCGATTAAGTTTAACGTCGCAGCCAATTGCGCAGTTTCACCAACATCAATGCCCCGTCGCTCAGTGAGCGACGGTCGTTCCGCAGAGCGACCAGTCGTTTTGGGTAGTCGGTAATGATCGCGTCCACGCCCAGGTCGATGAGCGTGGACATTCGGTCCCGGCTGTTGACCGTCCAGGCATGCACTTCATAACCATAGAACCTCGCCAGCTTTATTTCCTGTGTGCTAATACGATTATGGCGAAGGCCCAGGGCATCAAAGGCTCCGCGATCCAGCGTGCCCGGCAAAATTAGCTGAGCGATGAGCGTGACCTTGAGTTCTGGCGCTTGCTGTTTGATGAATGGCAGCAAGCCGGGGGACATGGTGGCCATACGCATGCTGTGCATGGCATTCGGGTAGCCGCACTGGACGTAGGCCGCGATTGGGCTATCAGCCGATGCCCAGCATTGATAGCGGGCATCGGTCTCTTTTTGCAGCTCTCTCAAGACGGCACCGCTAAGCGCCTGACCCTGGCCGGGCAGGGGCTTTATTTCGATCATCAAGTCGGCTCGCCCACGTACCAGCGCAAGCGCGTCGTCGAGTCCTGGAATGGGCTCCCCCTCATACACATCGCCAAACCAGCTGCCAACGTCATAGCGCTCGAGTTCCTCGCGCGTCAAGTCCCCGAATTCCTGCTGGTCGCCTGTCAGGCGAGCCATATTGCGATCATGATAAAGCATGACCTCCTGGTCGGCTGTCAGGCGGACGTCGATTTCGATGGCGTCGGCGCCGTCCACGATCGCCTGATCCAATGCCGCCAGGGTATTTTCCGGCGCTGCCATTGAGCTGCCGCGATGGGCAATGATCGCCACATCATCGCGAATTTCGAAACTTGTCAGTATCCACCAGGCCTGAAGGCCTGCAAAGGCCAATACGCTGAGCTCCACGGCCCAGGCAAAGCGCCCCGGGTGGGCATCGTTAGGCGGCGCCGGGCGCGCTTCTCGATGGGCCAACTGAAGGTACAGGCAGGCCGACAAAAGAGCATTCACGGCAATGCCCAGAAAGGTAATCGCCAGCGTGATCAGCACATAGCCGGTCAAATAGCCCAGCATGGCCGGCACCAGGACAGCCGTATGCTCGGGTAACCACCACAATAGCGGCGTAAATAAATGATCAAACAAAAGGGTGGTCGCAATCGGCAGCGCGATAATCAGTACCAGAACCAATATGACGGCAATGCCAATCGAGCGATGCCAGCCTCGCGTGAGAACGACGCTGCGGCGAAGCGCCTGCCACGGCGAGTATTCATCCAGGGCGACCAGGGGGAGCGCCAGTAACCAGCGTAAATAAAGCCTGGCGGCCAGGACCGTCCATAAAAGTAACAATGGGGTTGCGCTGGCAAGGAAGTACCACAAGACGGGGGGCTTGATGCGCTGAAGATAATAGGGATCGATACCGCTCAGCCATATGTCATACAGCCAGGTCAGGGCGAGCATGAAAGGGGCGAGCAATATCAAGTGGCTACCTACCTGCAAGACGACCAAGCCCGTCAGCGCAGGTAACCGCCGACTGCTTAGCCAGAGCGCTTCAAACGCAAGTCGATAGTGATTGTCACGCGGCCTTGAAGCTACCTGAAGCATGCCGGCCTGCTGCCAATAAATCACTACAAAGAACAGCCCGATACCGACCAGCATGCCCAATAGCCCCAGAGGGCTGAATACGAGCGAGACCAGGTCGTTATTGGTCACTACGCTACGCCGCAACTGGGCGAGCAGGGCACGCATGACCCAGGCGATGGCGGGTAATAGAAGGGCTGACGCGAGCAGGGTGAAAAATAAGTGAAACGCAATCAGCGGACGTAGATGATCGCGTAACGTGCGGGCAAGGGCATAGCCAAGCTGATTCAAAGGCTGCATGGACACAAAAAGGTAATGAAAAGAGGCTTCAGGGTGGCAGTAAGCGCCACCCCAGGCAAGTCACACTTGATCAAGCGGAAGTTCGCGATCGGCGATAAGGATGCCGTTATTGTCAGCGTACAGCCAATTGCCCGACGTGATGGTGGCGCTTGCGAAGCTTATGGTGACATCGCGCTGTCCTTCTCCACGTTTTTCGCTTTTACGCGGATGGCACCCAAGTGCCTGTACGCCCAGAGGCAGCGTAGCGAGGATGTCCACGTCGCGAACACAACCGTAAATCACGACGCCAGCCCACCCATTCTCGACCGCTTGTTCGGCCAGCAGGTCGCCGAGCATGGCACATCGTGGAGAGCCTCCGGCATCGACGACAAGGATGGCCCCGTCGCCTGGTTCAGCGACGGCTTGCTTGACGAGAGAGTTATCTTCAAAGCATTTGATGGTCCGGACGGGGCCGTAAAAGGCATCAACGCCGCCAAAGTTGGCAAAGGTGGGTTCCAGTACCTGAACGTCTGGAAAGGCATCGCATATATCGGGGGTAATGATTGTCGGCATGGCGAATCCTGTCATTGGTCTCTGGTAATCGTAAGAAAAAACGCCCCGCCCTGTAGAACAGTGGCGGGGCGTTCGTTCATCGGCTCAAAAGAGCGCAGTGCTCTTTTGCGATGTTGCGAGCATCGGCGATGGAGCGGTAGCGTTGAAGCTTACGCTTCTTGAGCCACCGGAATCACGTTTGAGGCAATCTTCTGATACTCCTCAATTTCGTGAAAGTTCATGTAACGATAGATCTCGCTTGCCATGGCGTCAAACTCTCCCATGTAACGGCGATACTCGTCGACCGTGGGCAGGCGACCCTCAACGGCGGCCACTGCCGCCAGCTCTGCTGACGCAAGATAGACGTTCGCGCCATCGCCAAGACGGTTGGGGAAGTTCCGCGTGGAGGTCGATACGACGGTACTTTTCGCAGCGACGCGCGCCTGATTACCCATGCACAGCGAGCAGCCGGGCATTTCCATGCGCGCACCGGCGCGACCATAGATGCCGTAGTAGCCTTCTTCGGTAAGCTGGTGCTGATCCATCTTGGTCGGAGGCGCTAACCACAGGCGGGTCTTAAGGCTGCCTGCGGGCTGTTTCTCGAGCAGCTTGCCGGCAGCGCGGAAATGACCGATGTTGGTCATGCACGAACCGATAAACACCTCGTCGATTTTCGTGCCGGCAACGTCAGAAAGTAGACGGGCATCGTCGGGGTCATTCGGTGCACAAAGTACCGGCTCTTTGATATCGTCGAGGTCGATTTCGATAACTTCGGCGTATTCGGCATCCTTGTCGGCACGCATCAATTTCGGATCGGCAAGCCAGGCTTCCATTCCTTCGATACGACGGCTGATGGTGCGCTCATCGCCGTAGCCATTGGCGATCATCCACTTGAGCAAGGTGATGTTCGACTTGAGGTACTCGGTCACGCTCTCGTCGGAAAGCGTGATGGTACAGCCGGCTGCCGAACGCTCGGCAGAGGCGTCGGAAAGCTCGAAAGCTTGCTCGACGGTCAGGTCTTCAAGACCTTCGATTTCCAGGACACGGCCCGAGAAAGCGTTCTTCTTGCCGGATTTTTCCACCGTCAGTAGCCCCTGCTTGATGGCATACAGCGGAATAGCGTGAACCAGATCGCGCAAGGTGACGCCAGGCTGGCGCTTGCCTTTAAAGCGCACGAGCACCGATTCCGGCATGTCCAGCGGCATGACGCCCGTGGCGGCGGCAAACGCGACCAGCCCTGAGCCTGCCGGGAAGGAAATGCCCAGCGGGAAACGGGTATGCGAATCACCGCCTGTGCCGACCGTGTCCGGCAGCAGCATGCGGTTGAGCCAGCTGTGAATAATGCCGTCGCCGGGGCGCAGCGAAACGCCGCCGCGGTTCATGATGAAGTCGGGCAGGGTATGGTGGGTATCCACGTCGACCGGCTTCGGATAAGCGGCGGTATGGCAGAACGACTGCATGACCAGATCGGCCTGAAAGCCCAGGCACGCCAGGTCTTTTAGTTCATCGCGGGTCATGGGGCCGGTCGTGTCCTGAGACCCCACCGTGGTCATCTTGGGCTCGCAGTACATGCCAGGGCGAACGCCGTCCATGCCGCAGGCCTTGCCGACCATTTTCTGGGCCAGGGTAAAGCCTTTACCTGTGTCGTTGGGTTGCTCGGGCAGGCGGAATACATCTGAAGGTGCAAGACCCAGGGATTCCCGGGCTTTGCCGGTCAAACCCCGACCGATGATCAGCGGGATACGCCCACCCGCACGGACTTCGTCGAGAATCAACTGTGTCTTGAGCTCGAAGGTTGTCAGTACGTCGTCAGTCCCATGCTTGCAGACCTTGCCTTCATAGGGGTAGACATCGATGACGTCACCCATGGATAGCTTTTCAACATCCATTTCTACCGGCAGGGCGCCAGAATCTTCCATGGTGTTGAAGAAGATGGGAGCAATTTTGCTGCCAAAACAGAACCCGCCTGCGCGCTTGTTGGGCACATGAGGGATGTCATCGCCGAAGAACCACAGTACTGAGTTGGTGGCTGATTTGCGCGAAGACCCGGTGCCGACGACATCACCCACGTAAGCGACAGGGAAGCCTTTGGCTTTTACATCTTCGATCTGCTTTAGGGGACCGGTCTTGCCCGGCTCCACGGGATCGATGCCATCACGCTCGTTCTTGAGCATGGCATTGGCATGCAAGGGAATATCCGGACGCGACCAGGCATCCGGTGCCGGCGACAGGTCGTCGGTGTTGGTCTCGCCAGGTACCTTGAAGACGCTCAGTGTGATCTTTTCTTCAAGCGCCGGCTTGGAGAGGAACCACTCGGCGTCGGCCCATGACTGGATAACGTCCTTGGCGACACTATTACCTGCCTTGGCACGTTGCTCAACGTCATGGAAGGCATCGAACATCAGTAAGGTATGCTTAAGCTGTTCGCCGACTTCACGGGCTAGCTCTTCGTTGTCGAGCAGCTCGACCAGCGACACGATGTTATAGCCGCCCTGCATGGTGCCTAGCAGTTTGACGGCATGTACTTTATCGATGAGGGGCGATGTAGCTTCGCCTTTGGCGATGGCCGTTAAGAAACCGGCTTTTACGTAAGCCGCTTCGTCAACACCCGGGGGAACGCGGTTGGTAATCAGGTCGAGAATAAATTCTTCTTCGCCAGCCGGGGGCGTTTTCAGCAGCTCGATTAGAGCGGCGGTTTGCTCGGCATTCAGGGGCTTGGCGGGGATGCCCTCTGCAGCGCGTTCCTCGACATGTTGGCGGTAAGCTTCAAGCACGTTTGGGGCCCTCTCATCTGCTTTAATGGTGGCGACGGCACGTGGGCTATGCGCTTCACGATGCCATCGGACACCGACATACGCTTGACAAACAGCGTTGGTTGGATGCCAGTAATTCTACGTGAAACTGTCGACAATGTTAAGGTGAGTCCGCTGCCATGGCGTTGTACTTTGTGATGATGAGCCTGTTCAAAAAGTGTGAAACACGCTGGGACCAAACGTTCTGACATGCTTTACTAGCAAAAAAGCACTCGCTATCGACAGAGGTTTCATAAAGTGTGAATCTCGTAACGCCGCGTTACCTCGCCTGGGCTGATAGCCTGCCTCAGGCTGAGCAGTTGGCCGTGATGGCATATTCGAATTACCCAAGGCGTTATGATTGTTGTACAATTATGTGATAACTATTTAGTGATGGTGTTATGTCGATACAAGTAATTCCTGACAAAGCGGGTCATTCGATCGATGCGAACGACTTGTTGCCTGACAGCTTGAATGACTTTCTGGGATGTACAACACCAGATGCCTGGCTGACCTGGGCCCTGGAGAATCCCGAAATTCTTCTGATTGACCACGCTCAGTGTGAGAAGAAGGCTGCCTCCACGGCGATGAGCCTGTTGTATCGCTATGTGGATCAACCGCTGCTACTGAGCAAGATGTCGCAACTTGCCCGTGAAGAACTGCTGCATTTTGAGCAGGTCGTGACCCTTATGGAAAGCCGGGGGGTAACGTATCGGCACTTGACCGCTTCACGCTATGCGGAAGGGTTGCGCCGACATGTCCGTCCTCAGGACCCTGAGCGGTTGATAGATGTGCTGATTATTGGCGCCCTCATCGAGGCCAGAAGCTGCGAACGCTTTGCTTGCTTGATTCCTTACCTTGATGAAGAACTGGCGAAATTCTACCGCACCCTTGTCAAGTCTGAAGGCCGACATTTCGAAGATTATCTTTTGCTTGCCCGGCAGCAAACCGACCACTTGATCGACGAGCGGATCGCGTTCTTTGTTGCTCTTGAAGCAGAGCTGATCAGTTCGCCGGATACAGCTTTTCGTTTTCATAGCGGCGTGCCAGCGTAAGATGCCGTTCGTCCAGACAGGATGTTTACCATGCGCGATGCTCAAAAGTATGACCAACTGACCCTGTTCGGTCATTTTGCCCTGTCTCAGGGTGATGATGTGCTGACGCACTTTAGCTACGATAAAGTGAAAGCGTTGCTTGTCTACTTGCTGCTGCATCGACAACCTGTCAACCGCGCTGCGCTGGCAGAGCTGCTTTGGCCAGATCAGGGCCTTTCATCAGGCCGCACCAACCTTCGACACGCGCTGCATTGCCTACGTCAATCATTGGGCGAAGATGCAGAACAAGTGCTCAATGTGTCGCGCCAGACCATTGCCTTTCAGCTGCCGCCCAATTGGCAGGTCGATCTGCATGAGCTGCAAACGCTACTTGAAGGGCCGCGGGATCTTGCCACCCTGGACGAGGTGCTGTCTTGCTACCAGGGCGATTTGATCGAGGAATTGCAGCTCGCCAACTGTAGTGAGTTCCAACGCTGGCTGGTGCAGGCGCGCAACGAATGGCGTCAGCGGGTTATCCGTTTTGCTGAACAGGTGCTCGATAATCATCAGGAAGTACCTGACGGCCTTCTGGAAACGCTGGTCAGCCGGTTTTCCGGTTACGGTCCTTTTCATGAACGGTTGGTTAAACAGCTTGCCGAACAAAAGCAGATGGCGGCAGCTCACGAGCAATACAACAGCTATTTGCAGCTGCTTGCCCTGTCAGGCCAGCAGCCCGAGCCTAGCTTTTTACAGCTGGCGAGCTATTGGTCCGATGGTCACCATGACGCCCGCGTCATGTCTCCCCAAGGCGCCTTTTCGCGAGCGCTTGCTACCGACAGCCAGCCTTTGCGCGAAGATGAAATTGAGCTTCGTCAACTCTCGGTAATGGCCATTCGATTGCGCCTCCAGGGGGACTGGCAGGATCGCGCCGCGACGCGTAACTGCCTTGCACTTCAACTGGAGTTGCTGCGGTGGCTTGAGCAGCAATGCCATCATTTGGGTGGTTTCTGGTTGCCTGGCGCTACTGGCGGCCTGGGGCTTGCCTGTTTTGGTACCCATGGCCCTGCCCATCAGTTGGCTGAACTGGTCGCGCTTTATGAGCATTGCCGTCAGACGCTCCCTCAAGAGTCGGCCAGGCACTGGACGGGTGAAGGTGAGCCGCCACAGTTTGAGTTGGCAGCAGGGCTGCACAGCGGGCGTGTCGTTTATTTGCCTGAACGCCAACTGGCTGACCCGTTGGGCCAGGTGACGCAAATATCCCTCGAGTTGATGAGCGCGGCAGAAGGCAGCGAACTGGTCATCTCGCAGGAGTCGAGCCAGCACATGCCACCGGCGCTCGACCTTCAGCCCCGGCTGGTCTCGCGAGTAATGTCGAGCGATGGTCGTGTGCGCCAACGCGCGTTGGTGCTGGGCCAGAATGAAGGTGGTCCTGATGCACTGCCGCCGAGCCTGGTAGGGCGCGAAACCTCGTTAAGAACGCTGAGGGATGCCCTTGCCCGAGCCGGTATCGGGCTTCGCCAAAGTGTGCTGGTACGTGGTGCGTCGGGCATGGGTAAATCGGCCTTGATGGTAGGTTTTCGTCAGCTTGAGATCAGTCGCGACGCTGCTATTTGCTGGCAGCCCACCACGCGACTTTCGGTGCTGGAGCCCTATGGCGTCGCCCGCACGCTTCTATCATGGTACCTGGGAGGGGCGCCGGATCAGGATGCACTGTGCGCTCTGCAAGCCGACCTGGCTTTCAATGCGTTAAGCGATGAGCAGCAATGTCTGCTCGAAGAAGCCCTCGGCGTGCGTAGCGTGCAGGAAGTGTCACAGCTGACGCAAAACGGTGAAGCGGTTGAACTGGTGGTAATGCTGTTACACCGCTTGATCGAACGTCAGTCGGCGACCCATACGCTCGTTCTGATGGTGGATGACCTGCAGTGGCTCGACGAACCATCGTTCAAGGTACTGTCAGGCCTTCAGGCGCGGTTGCCCATCAATACGGCCTTTATGCTGGTGGCCAGTCACCATGGTCGTGAACCTCTGCCCGTCAAGCTGCACTGGGATCAGCAAATCACGCTGGGCCGGCTGGATGGACTGGAGTCCTCGCGACTGTTATCGCAACTTTCGCGTCGTTATCGTATTCACCTAAGCCCGCGATTGCGTAATCAGATTATCGAGCGCTGTGACGGTGTTCCACTGTATTTGCAGGAAATTTGCCGGCGCCTGGATATGGATCGCCGAGAAGGGCGAAGCGTTCAGTTTGACGAGTTGCCCAAGGGGTTGCTTGGGCTGTTGGCCAGCCGAATCGACCAGTTGGAAGCGGATCGTGAAATTGCCCATATTGCCGCGGTGCTGGGAAAACGGTTCCGGCTTGACTTCCTCAGCGAGTGCAGTGGCTATGACACAGCGCGTCTGCAGCAGGCGCTGGATCATATGCGCCAGCTCGAAATCATTGAGCCGGTGGACAACGGCTCAAGCGAACATGAATTCCAGTTCAGCCACCAGCTGCTTCAGGAAGCGGCCTACCTTTCCTGCCCCCGCGATGTCCGCGTCACGCTTCACCAGCAGGTGGTTAGCCTTATAGAAGAGCGCTTCCCGATGTGGATCAGCCGACACCCTGGTGACTTTGCCACCCACCTCCGGCGAAGCGGGCACTACGCACGCGGCGCACGTTATTTTGAGCTTGCTGCCCGGGAGGCACTAAAAGTAAGTGCCAATCGTACCGCCTTACGCATGGCGGATTTTGGCCTGGCTAGCCTGCGCCACGTAGAGCATGAGATAGAGCGCGAGGTGAGTCTTTTAACGGTGCGGGGGCAGGCTGCTTTTGCGCTTGAAGGCCATGGCTCTCCCACCGCCCACGAAAGTTTCGTTCGTGCCCGTGAATTATTGCGCCACTCAGGTGCGGATGCGCTGGAAGATCCTGAAGACCTGGAACAAATCTTTCTGGTCAAATGGGGGCTCTGGGTAGGGCGCAGCCAGCGCTACGCCCACGCCGATGCCTTCGCGTTGGCATCTACCCTGGCTGATATAGCTGCTCGGCTCGAGGACCCTCGTTACCAGCGGCTGGCTGACTATGCGCGTGCGCACTGTGAATACTGGGCGGGGCGTGTGCAGCAGGCCAACGACCATCTGAATGAAATCGACCCGCTCAACTCACCGATGATGATCGAATGGCTGCCGTTCTCTGACCATCCACAGGTGACTGCGGCGTGCTTCCAGGGTTGGGCGCTATGCCTTTGTGGTGATTACCAGCGTGCTGAAAGACAGGTTTCCGCGGCGATACGGCTGGCGGAGAAGCTGGGTCACCCCGGTACGCTTGCCATGGCGCTATTGTTTGCCGCCTCACTCTATCGCCAGCTTGGCCATGTGCATTTAGCAGCGCGTCATGCGGAAAAAGCAGCGGCAATGACCGCTACGCCGGATTTACAGTTATGGCAAATTACTGCCCAGGGAATTCTCGGCTGGCAGCGCGCGCTGGCTGGCGATCACGGAGGGCTGACTCAACTGCGCGATAGCCTGGATCAAATGGCAGAGCTTAATGGGCGTGATCGCTTCAAACGTCCTGTGCTTTGGTACTCGGATGCCTGTATCGCCCTGGGAGAACTGAGTGCCGCAGAAGATTACCTGGATCAGTGCCTGGTGATTGCCAAGGAGAGGTCCACGCTGTTTCTACCTGAGCTTGCCACCCAACTTGCCCGGGTTCGTATCATGCTCGATCACCCTGCCAATGAAGTGCGCGCCTTGGCCGAGATGGCGATTTCACAGGCGCGGGAGCACGGTAATCGCCATCAGGAGTTGGCAGCATTGGAGTTATGGTTGACGCGGATCGCCCCCGACGACGAAGCGGCGCGGGATGCCTTCCATCGTCTGTTAAGCGACGTTAGCCATAGTGATGCGCCGGTTCTGGTCCGTTGGGTAAGCCTGGTGGATCATCGTCTGGCATACCCCGAGCGACTGGAGAGTTAGCAGCCTGCCGGACTTAACACTGATCTACTGCGAATCCGTGCTTCTCGCGACGATCGGCCAAGCCCGACAGGCTGCTAGGTGTTATCTTCCAGCCATGTCAGGGTGATCAGTGCTTCTTCCCGCTGCCGTCCGCAGACGGCAGTGTCAAATTGAAACTGCTCGCATACGGCAGGTCGGCGGGGATCCCCGAACAGGCGGCATAAATTGTGCTCGTCCAGCTGGGCGCAGCGCACGCCTGCCGGTTTGCCTTCAGGCATGCCTGGAATGGCTGAACTGATCGACGGCGCAATACAGCATGCCCCACAGCCTGCCCGGCACCCATCACTCATGGGGTTGCCTTTGCCATCGCGCCTTTATTAACTCCCTCAAACGCATGTACCGTTGTGGTTTCAAGGGTTTGGGCGGCGAGCTGTTCGGCTAACCAACGAGCGATGTTTTCCACCGTGGTGGGAGTTGCCAGGACGGCGCAGCGTTCACCGGGCAGTGTGAGGCTGAAGGTTCCCTGATCTGCTTGATAGCGGCACGTCAGTGTCTGCTTATCGAGCGCGATAATGTCATTTTCTTCTACCAGATAGCGATTATCGAGCCAGGCCGCCCACTGTTGTTCAAGTTCATGCTGACGGGTTCCCCGTTGCCAGATATGCAGGCGTGAGCGATGGCCATGGGCGATTCGCTGGCAGTTGCCATTATGCAGCTTCAGGCCATGACTGTACCCATAGGCCGCACCTTCAATGGCTTCATCGCTGAGGCTTAGCTGAATCCGTGTGACGTTTTCCGGTCGCTGATCAGTGAGTGTCTGGCTTAAATTGGCGGCGACTGTGTCGCGCTCAATGGTGGCAACGGGAAGCAGGGTAAAAGCTTGTTTCGGCCCTTTTACTTCCATGGCATAAGGCGTTGTGGTGCGCACACACAAGCCTTCCTCGCAGGGGCTGACCGTGATCCCGGAAGCTTCGATAGGAACCAGAAGCGTATGGTCCAGGCCGCTATCGAGGTGATGCTTGATCCATGGCTTGACCTCGCCAAAATCGAGCAGCATGCCGTCTTTGCCAAGCTCGCCTTCAAGCACCGCGTCTACTTGCCAACTGACGCCCTTGAGGCCCTCTTCAGGGCACCACAGCGACGCATCGATATGGGTGAGTTGATTAACAAATAAAGACATCAGTCAAAGCCTGCGATTTTGTGCGTCTGAAGCGATAAACGCCATTGCGGGTTGGCCAAACAATAGGCGGTGGTGCGCGCGACAGTGTCGTCGTTGGCGTCTAAGGGGGAAAGGTCCATCGGCTGAAGAAAAAAGTGTCGGAAGTCGAGCTGTGCAAATGCCTCGGGCGGTGCTTCGGTCTGGGGATAGACCAACTTGAGTTCGTCGCCCTGATCAATGACCAGCGGGTTCTTGCCCTTGGGACTCACGCACAGCCAGTCAATGCCGGCGGGAGGCGTGAGAGTACCATTGGTTTCAACCGCTACTTCAAAACCCACGCTGTGTAGATTGGCGATCAGTGCCGGGTCAAGCTGCAGCAGCGGCTCGCCACCCGTAAACACCACGTAAGGGACGGCAGTACCTGCGTCACTGGGCCACAGTGCGCTGATGTGCTCGGCCAGGGCGGCAGGCGTTGCAAAGCGGCCTCCGCCCTGGCCATCGGTGCCGACAAAATCGGTATCGCAGAAGGTACACCGGGCTGTGGCTCGGTCCCGTTCGCGACCGCTCCATAGGTTGCAGCCGCTGAAACGACAAAAAACGCTGGCCCGGCCGGCCTGAGCCCCTTCGCCTTGCAGCGTGTAGAAGGCTTCTTTCACCTGATACATCAGCGTACCTCCGGGTGTGGGGCATAGGGGTGTGGGGCATAGGGGAGTGGGTCGGTCACGCCATTTGCTGCAAACGCGGCCAATCGTTCGCGACAGCTTCCGCAGCGCCCACAGGCCAGCTCGCCTCCTTCATAGCAGGTCCAGGTGTATCGGTAGTCGAGCCCCATGGCCAGGCCTTGCTGAAGAATGTCGGCTTTGCTGGCATGCAGGTAGGGAGCATGGACCTTTACAGGGGAGAAATTGGCAATTCGTGCGACCTGATCCATGGCCTCCACAAAAGCCGGACGACAGTCGGGATAAAGGACGTGGTCACCGCCATGGGCACCGTAGTCAACCCGTTCTGCGCCGATGTTGACGGCGTTCGCAATGGCCAAGGATAACAATATCATGTTGCGGTTAGGGACGACGGTCGCCGCCATGTTGTCGGCGTCGTAATCACCTTGCGGCATTACCTGGTCGGTGTTGGTCAATGCTGAGTTATCAATCAGCGAATGAATCGCCCGGATATCCACGACCTGATGGGGAATACTCAGGTGTTGGCATACCTGGCGGGCAGCATCGAGTTCACGGGCGTGGCGCTGGCCGTAATGAAATGACAGCGCATGAACGTGATAACCTTCATTTAGCGCCCGGTGGAGAAGGGTGAACGAATCCATGCCGCCGGAATAAATTACCACGGCGGTGGCCCCATGCGGGGTTTGGGAAGTTGACATGATAAGCACTCTTATGCCGGAGAATTTATTGATCGTAGCGTGAAAAAAGCCGCTACTGCGTTCCGGGGTCCGGTCCGGAAGGTCGCAAGTGTACGCAATTGAGGTGTTTCTGGCTAGCGCAAGCATGCTCACAACATGGGCTGAAAGTGCTACGCTAGGGGCTTCATTCAAGGGGTTTTATATGGCCACTATCGAACACAGCGCCATCGTCAGGGCAGCGCCCGAACGGGTATTCGCGCTGTTAAGGCGCGTTGAGGACTTTGCCGATTATTCGGACCTGATCAGCGATATCGAACCGCTTGGCGACGAACGCTATCGGTGGCATGTTCGCGCACTCAGCATGGACTGGACATTTGACGTAGTGATTACCGAGGTTAAATCGCCGGATGTGCTCGCCTGGGAGTCGGTCAATGGGGTCAAAAACCAGGGACGCTATCATTTGCGTGAGGTGCCGGAAGGCACAGAAGTGGCGCTGACGTTGAGCTATGAAATAGGTAACCGCTTCATGGCAAAAGCCGTGAACAAGGCGGCAACGCCACTGGTGGGCAAAGTGAGTCGGCAAATTCTCGAGCGGGTAGAAGCGCGTTTGCAGGCATGAGTGTCATAGGGATTGAGTAGCGCCATTTGCCGGTGCTATGCAGGACGCTCAGGGATGCCCTGCATTGACAGGCTGATTTACGCTGGTTTATGCATGGAGGCATCGAGATGGTCGACGACTTCCGCCCAATCGGCATCTTCCTCGACGGCTTCCTTGAGGAACTCTGCCTGCCCTTCATTCCAGCAGGGCGCGTCGGCTAGCGGCATTGTATCGGGAAGGGGCGCGTGGCGTTGAATAAATCGCTCAATCGAGGCCGCATCCGATGCAAGGCCCAGCTGTTCGAACAGCTCGCTAAAATAATGAACCGGCTTTTCCATAAACGTTATTCCTGTTAATCGCTGGGTGTGGTTTCACTTTCACTCTAGCGTTAAACGCAGTGATTGCCAGGCGCATATTTAACGCTCTCTGGTTAACGTTCGCCAACCAGAGAGCTCAGGAAGCGATGACGCCGATCCTCTTCCGGTATCGGCTGGGCTAGCAAATGCACAAGCTTGCCAAAAACGGCTTCAGGCGTCATGTCGTCGCCGGATAACACGCCAGCGTCGAGAAGCCCTTTGCCGGCAGCGTACGCTCCCAGCTGCACACTGCCTTGAGGGCACTGACTGATGGCGACGAGCATTTTGCCTTCGCCGGTAGCCTTGGCAAGGGTGGCTAGAAGCGATGGGTCATCGGGCAGATTGCCTGCACCCCAGAGCTGAAGGATGCCTCCTTTAACGCGCGGATCGCCCAACCAGGACGCGAGCTGCCAGGCGGTGATGCCCGGCCAGAGTACTAATCGAACAATGGCACCATTGCTTACCGAGGTGTAATCGGGCAGCTCGAACCGCGGGGCGCCACGTTGCTGATCAGCCAAACCACGGCCGGGGTAATGGACAACATGGTCTCCTATACGCTCGCCGAGTAGCGGATAGTTGGGGCTGGTAAACGCATCCACGGCTTCACTGTGTTGCTTGGTGGCGCGAACTCCGCGAAGTAGCTTTCCGTGGAAGTAAATCGCCACTTCTTTCACGTGAGGTTGTTCAGCACAGCGTAGCGCCCAATATAAGTTTTCTAGGGCATCGCTGCCGGGCGCTTCAAGCGGTTGCATGGAGCCGGTGAGAATGACCGGTCGGTCGATCCCTTGCAATTGATAGGCGAGACTGGCTGCAGTCCAACTTAGTGTATCGGTGCCGTGAATGACCACAAATCCCTGATAATCTCTCTGACGCTCGGCGATATCATGGGCAAGCTGTGACCAGTTTTTAGGCGTGGCGGAGCTCGAGTCGATCAACTGCGGATAACTTAACACCTCAAAACTTGGCAAGGCCTGCTGCTGAAGAAGGGGCAGTTGGCGAAACGCTGTTGCCAGCCGTGCTTCAATATTGCCCGACGGGGTTAACCCTTGGTCGCCTGAGCACATGCCGAGAGTGCCGCCAGTATAAATAATCAGCAGGCAAGGGTGGGCCATCAGGGTGTCTCCTTATGTAAGCGACCTTTGTGTACGACAAGCTGCCCGGAGCTATCGTCGAGGCAGCGTTGGCGCCCGGCAAGCATCGCAAAGCCGCTGCACACTAGTAGCAGAGCAATCAGCAACCAGGCGATTTGGGCAACGCTGGCACCGTGTTGCAGCAATAAGCCCACCCCGAATGGGCCAAGTGCGGCGATGGTATAGCCGCCGCCTTGTACCAGCCCGGACAGCTGGCCGGAGAGTTGGGCATTTGCCGTGCGCAATACCAGCAGGCTGAGTGCCAGGCTGAAGCTTCCTCCCTGGCCCAAACCGAGAAGCACGGCGCCGGGCCATTGCCACGATAATGGGGCAATCAGCAACATCGATAGTCCGGAGGCGGTGCACAGCAAGACGCTGAGCAATGCCGGGCGCTGATCACGTCCCAGGCGTGCAAGCCAAGGGGCACTGAGTGCTGAGGCAAGCTGGCAAAGAATGGAAATGGCCATGGTCCACCCGGCGGAGGCTTCATCATATCCTCGATATACTAACAGTGTAGGCAGCCATCCAAAGACGATGTAGGCCATCGATGACTGAATGCCCATGAAGAGCATGACGAACCAGGTGAGCGGTTGACCGAGAAGCTTGAGTGCACCGGCTTGCGGGAGTGAGGCAAGTGAGGAGGTGGTTGGCGTTCTGGGCATGTAAATGACCCATAAAACCAGCGCTGCCAGGGCAAGTAGCGCCCAGCTCATCAAACTGGCTTGCCAACTGCCAAGATAGTGGGTTAGAGGCACGCTTAACCCTGCGCCGAGTGCACCGCCCAGGCACAGCGCCATGGTATAGAGGCCGGTGAGGAGATCAGCACTTTGGGGCAACTGGCGTTTGACCAATGCGGGAAGCAGGGTGCCCGCCAGCCCTATGGCCGCACCGGCAAGCGCTGATCCCAGAAAAAGAACACCGGGGAAGGGCAAACCACGTATTATCAGGCCCGTCATAAGGAGGCCCAGGGCAGTACTCAAGGCTCGCTCGCTTCCGATACGCTGGGCAAGTATCGGGGCGAGCGGTGCGGCAAGCCCCAGAAAAAGTACAGGCAGCGTGGTCAGTACGCCCGCCGAGGCAGCCGATAGTCCAGCGACCTCCTGCAGCCGGTTGAGTAATGGCGCGACCGATGACATCGCAGGGCGAAGGTTAAGCCCTACGATGACCATGAGTGCAATAAATACGGAGTGGCGTGCCCTCATAAATACGTCTTATTTCAGATAGGGGCGTAAGTCTCCGCGGACGGCATCCAGTAGCGTGATGAAGTGGTAATCCTCGGGCTTATCCAGGCAATCGACTCTTACACTGGTACGCATGCCTTTATCTACCTGCACCTGTTCGAAAATTTCCAGGGTCAACTTGCGGGCTGGTTTATCGCCGGGTGCCAGGGTGCCATCTTCAAGCGTAAAGGTTTCGACAAGCGTGACTCTTACCCGCGTGCTGTTGCCTTCGCTGAGCACCCGGCGAACGAACAGCCAGCCTTCGCAGGGCAGTGCATGTTGATCATTCCGCTTGCGTAAAAACAGGGTGCGGTAGCAGGCGCCTTCCTTTGAGGCTTTTTCCGCCATGCTGCGATACGCTTCGACGACTTGTGTCGACGACGCTCTGGCATCTTCCAGGCGTTGCACTACGCCTAAATGCTCTCGGCTTAATTGGTCTTGCCGCTGAAATGTTTGCCACTGACGGTATTGTTCAATGAGTTGGGACGACGCCATGATCACTCCGTGAAAACAGGTGCTTGATGAATAGCCTGATAGTAACGCTACCATCACATGTTCAGATAAGCCTGACTAGCGGCGAGCACGCCGCTTGGGCGCTGCATCGCGGTCACTATGTTGGCTGGGTTTGCGTTGACTGCGCGCATTGCGCGGTTGCCGACGGCCATTTTCGATAGGCTGTGGGGTGGCATTCGGGTCCGGTTCATAGCCGGGCTCGATGTGTTTGGTCAGGGTCTGTTTTATCAGCCGTTCAATACCGCGTAACAGCGCATGCTCATCGACGCAGACCAGTGAAATCGCCTCGCCATCACTGCCAGCCCGGCCAGTGCGCCCGATACGGTGCACATAATCTTCCGCCACATTGGGTAGTTCAAAGTTGACTACATGGGGAAGCTCGTTGATATCCAGACCGCGTGCGGCAATATCAGTGGCAACCAATACCTGCAGGTCACCGCTTTTGAACGCCCCGAGTGCACGTGTTCGAGCCCCCTGGCTCTTGTTGCCATGAATGGCCATGGCGGGGATATCCTGCTTGGATAACTGTTCTGCCAGGCGGTTGGCGCCGTGCTTGGTGCGCGTGAAAACCAGCACTTGATACCATTGGTGTTGCTTGATGAGGTGCGCCAGCAGCTCGCGTTTTTTCTCACGATCCACCTGGTATACCGACTGGGCGATTTTGTCTGCCGTGGTATTGCGCGGGGCGACATCGATAAACGCAGGGTCGTTCAAAAACTGTTGCGCCAGGGTTTGAATTTCGTTCGAAAAAGTGGCGGAAAACAGTAGATTCTGACGCTTGCTCGGGACCAGTTTCAAAAGGCGTTTAATGTCGTGGATAAACCCCATGTCGAGCATGCGGTCGGCTTCATCCAGAACGACAATTTCAACGCTGGAAAGGTCAACATGTCCCTGCTGTTGCAAGTCGAGCAAACGCCCCGGCGTCGCCACCAGGATATCCAGGCCGCGTTTCAATGCGTCGACCTGGGGCTGCTGGCCGACACCGCCAAAAATAATATGCGAACGCAGAGAGAGATGTTGTCCGTACGTGGTAACACTCTCACCTACCTGGGCGGCCAGTTCGCGGGTTGGGGTTAACACCAGCGCACGCACCTGGCGTTTGGTGGCGGGTTTGCCTGCCGATAAACGCTGCAGCATGGGGAGTGTAAAACCGGCGGTTTTACCTGTTCCCGTTTGAGCACTGGCGAGCAAATCGCGGCCTTGTAACACGACGGGAATCGCTTGACGTTGAATGGGGGTCGGCTCGCGATATCCCTGGTCGGTGACAGCGCGCAGCAGGTCGGCGTCGAGGCCGAGATCAGAAAAGTTCATGCGTTCTCCCAGCGGCTGTTTACGCATGCGCATGGCATCGTTGAACAACGCACTGTTGAATGATTGGAAATGAATAACCGTAATGAATTGAAGATAACAAGGGCCGGTCACTTATGAATTGACGATTGGCGTCTTTTAGCGACATACCAGGAAGCGCATTCATGGCCGGTGACAAGATTCACTCATAACGAACGATCAATTAAGTGATCACTATATCATGCCAGAAACATTCAGTCTGGTATCTTGGCTTGATACGCATTGTGCAGCGATGTGACACGAGCAAGTGATGCAGGTGGCAGGTCAAGCGTTTCAAGAGTATGAAAAGGGAGGGCGAATAGCTGTTCGGGAGTGAATATGCCACGCGCAAACAGCTGGTTGGTCGTCGCAGGGCCAATACCGTCCAACGCCATCAAGCGGTTACCAAATAACGCCGCCCGCTCCGCGAGCTTGAGTGATGTGTCGGCGTCGGTGGGTAGCTGACGATAATACGCATCAGCTGAGGCGGCAATAAATTGTTCTGTTCGAGCCAGAGCGGCCAGGGTAGCACCAGAGGGGGTGGCAGCGGTCAGTGTTTGCCGTACGCTTGTATAAAGTGTCATGGCGCTAATCAGCAATGCCTCACTGGCAGGCTCGTGGAGGAGCTTTTCGGCTGTATGATTGAGTCTGTGAACGGCCTCGAGGGCACTTTCTGCGTACTGGGCTGTGTCCGTCATTGCCGTGTAACTCCGTTTAATCACTGGGTCGTACATCCAACGTTGCCTGGGCAATCTGCTCGCTGACTTTGTCCCAGCTTTTACCCAAGGCACGTACAAGAGCGGGGTAGCCGTCTTCTTCGAGCGGGGTGTCGGCATCGAAGGTTTCCATTGCCAGCACATCGCCCTGCTGATTGAGCAGTTGCCACTGACCACTGGCGATGGCGCGACCATCCTGGCGCCCCTGGAACTGGTCTACTTCCAATCGTAGCGTGATTGCCTGGTCGTCGCTAGCGGCGTCGCGCACTACCCGCCATGTGGGCAGCGCCTTTGAGAGACGGGCTCGCATTCCGTGTTCCAGTTGACGGCCAATGGCTTCTGCCCACTGATGGGTGTTTGCTTCCCGCAGGGTAATATCATCGGTTTGCATGACAATACCCTCGACATCCAGATAGTGCGGGAGACGAGGCGATGTCACCTGAAGCGTGCCGTCGGGGGAGGCTGGCGGGCTCGCTAGTTGCCCGCCCGGCAATATGTAGCGGGTGGAGGGCGTTGATTGGCTGGCGCAGGCACTCAGCAGCAACGGGACCAATAACATCACCACCAGTTTTCCGAATGAATGTCGCATTGTGTATCCTTACTCGCGGGGTGCGCGAGGTATCGGGTCTTCGGTTTCGACACTCTCGAACAGCAGTGCGCGTGGGTTCTCGCTTAGTGTACGAGTCAGCGGCTGGACATCGCGAATGACGCGGTCGAGCCGTTCGACCGTTGACATCAGCTCCTGGTAGGCGGCCGATTCCGGAGACAAGCCTTCCAGCGTGTTCTGCAGCTCTTCGAGCGTACGGTTTACGTTAGTGCCGATAGACTGGGTGTCAGGGTCGTTAAGTAGCTGATTCAAGGATGCGCTAACGCCGCGAACTTCCTCAAGTACAGATTCAGATGCTTGTAGATTTTGATCAAGCCCCGTTAATAACGGCTCGATTTCCAAGCCATTCAGCTTTTCCAGTAAGTCGGTCACCTGCGCCTGAATTTGCGCAAAGCCACCTGAGGTCGTGGGGAATACTGTGTGCCCTGAGAAAGATTCCGGCACATAGTGAGCGGCCAGTTCCTCGCGGAAGTTCAAATCGACAAACATTGCCCCTGTCAGCAGGTTTCCACTTTTGAGGGAGGCGCGTAAGCCTAGGGTGAACATTCGCTTGAAGCGAGCATCCCACTCATCAAGATCCACGTCGGCATTCTCGATGCCGAGTCGCTGGGGCTCGATGCGAATCAGCAACGGGATGGCAAACTGTTCCCGTGAATCCGGCTGAGGAGCTGTGAAATTCCAGGGTACGGCGGCAACGGTGCCAAGCCGAACGCCCCGAAACTCCACAGGTGCCCCCTTGGAAAGTCCGCGAACAGTATCGTCGACAAGGAGTACGTATTCCAGATAACGGTTAAAGGTACCCTGGCGAGCACTATCTTCATCGGTGTAAAGCTCGAAGCGGGTATTGTTGTCTACGGGCTGTCCCATCGGCAGGTCTTCAGGGACGCCAAAGGTGACGCCCCCGCCCAGCAATGTTTCGATGGAGTCAACGTTGACACGAACGCCGTCGGCATCGAGTCGAAAATCAATGCCGCTGGCACTCCAGAAGCGCGTACTTTCTGTAACGAGCTGATCATACGGCTCTTCAATAAATACCTGATGATGCATGGTACGTGACTCAGCATCAAAGCGGGTTTCCTCAATACGGCCGACAGTGAAGCCCTGATAGGATACCGGATCGCCCACGCGCAATGAATTACCCAGTTGGCTGATGAGGCTGACTTGCAAACCTGCGACGCCAGCAGGGGCGACAGGCGGCGTTTCCATGACTTCAAACTCGCGTTGGGGCTCAGTTGAAGAGCCTGGCTGAAGTTGAATGTAGGCACCCGACAGGACAGTACTCAACCCACTGATGCCTTCACGGCCGATACGCGGTTTCACGACCCAGAACCGGCTATCTTCGCGCAGCATGGCTTCTGCTTCAGGTTGGATGCGGGCGCGTAAAACGGCTCGGGAAAGATCGTCGGATAGCTGAACGCTTTGTACGCGGCCGATTTCAACGTTGCGACTGCGTATCAGCGTATTGCCGGCTTCGATCCCCTCCGCGTTTGGCATCGTCAAGGTGATCATGGTGCCCCGGGAGGAATAGTTGTCGTATACCAGCCATAAGCCAATGACCAGGGCGACAATCGGTACAATCCAGATGGGTGAAAGCCGTGTCTGGGGGCTGGGTTTGGCACGATGCATTGCCGCCTCGCCCTGTGGTTCGTTGGAGGGCATGTCGTTTTCGTTAGCCATTCATCATTTCCTTACGGGCGTCGCCTTGTCCTGTATATTTCGTTATGGGGGTATCCCATAGCAAACGTGGGTCAAAGGTCATGGCGGCCAGCATGGTCAGCACGACCACGGCTCCGAAGGCGAGCGCTGCCGGCCCTGGATTGATCGTCATTAACGAATCAGCGCGGATTAGCGCTACGAGAATGGCGACGACAAACACATCGACCATCGACCATCGACCGATAAACTCAGTGATCCGGTAAAGCGTTGTGCGCGTTTGCGCATTGAAAGCATCGCTACGGTTAGCCACGCTGCATAGCCAGGCCAGTGCGAACAGTTTGCCGACGGGAACAATAATGCTGGCCACAAAAATGACGCCTGCTATTGGCCAGGAGCCGCCCTGAATCAACTCGACAATGCCGCCCACGATCGTCGAAGGCGAGCTATTGCCCAGACTGGTCGTGGTCATGATGGGAAATACATTGGCAGGAATGTACATGATCGCAGCAGCCGCGAGTAATGCCCAAGTGCGTTGGACGCTATGCGGAAAGCGAGGGTGCAGCCGCTCATGACAGCGCACGCAATAATGCTTGCCGTTTGGCGCCAGCCGATTGATGAGCCCGCAGGTGGGGCAACTGGTAAGCTGCTGGGACGCGGCTGATGCCCCTGTTAGTGTGCCCTCCGGGGCGAGTGGCTCGCCTTCCAGAGCAAACCACATCCAGTCCGCATCAATCGATTGCACCGTCATCAGTAGAAGAAATGCAAAGACGCAAAACGCCCAAAACGACAGGCCCAGTTCAATATCAGCAAGCCCTGCAACCTTGATCAAGCTAACCAGGGCACCCACGATAAACACGTCGGCCATCATCCAGGGCGTTAAATGGCTCAATGAACGAGCCGTCGAGCGACTAAAGGGCAACGGGGCGTTGCGTAACAAGCCGTATTGCAGCCACAGGGTACCTATCAAATACACAGCAGGTAATACCACGATGGTCATGATAACGCCGATAGCCACCAGGGGTTGATGAAAGGCAATCAGGGTGGTTGCCGTTTCGGCAAGTTCGATACGGTTGCTCACCCCGCTGTAGCTGAAACTGACAAACGGGTAGGAGACGGCCAGTAAAAGCGCAATAAGCGAGGCCATCGCGAGCGCCATGCTGCGCTGGGCGGGGTACCGGTTACGCTTGACCAGGACATGCGAGCAACGTGGGCAGCAGGCTTTTTCACCGGATTTAAGGGGGGGTAACGCTGCTATCCAGTCACATTCGTGACAGGCGCGCAGGCGCCGCCTCTGGGTGCGGGTCTCCGGCGGTTGTTGGTCAACAAGCGGTGCATTGACCTTCAAATTGGGGTGTTTAGGTAGCCAGTTCTGGGACAAATGGTGATCTCGCTAGCGTGAGTAGGCAAAGCAATACGCTCTCGTTTATAAGTCTGTCAAATGTTGGGTAAAATTCATCGAATCGTGAATAGGTTGTCGTTGACCTTGAGCGATGAATGAATAATGATCGCCACGCTCATTTGCCGCTTATACGGTCATGTCTGGCCATTCAAGGCTCAGATCATCGACACTCCATGAAAACGCCATCCAAAGGAACCTTATGTTACTTGCTCTTATCGCCGTTGTCGTTGGCTTGATACTGCTTATCTGGAGCGCTGAAAAATTTATTGATGGCGCCGCGGCGACGTCCCGGTGGCTGGGGCTTTCCCCCCTGTTGATTGGCATGCTGGTCATCGGTTTTGGTACATCGGCTCCCGAGATGATGGTATCGGTACTGGCAGCAATGCAAGGTAATCCGGGGCTGGCGGTGGGTAATGCCTACGGTTCCAACATCGCAAATATTGGTCTGGTGCTGGGGTTTGTTGCTTTACTGGCCCCATTGGCCGTGCACTCGAGCGTCATTCGCAAAGAGATACCGTTGTTACTGGTAGTGATGCTGGTAACCGGGCTGATGCTATTGGATGGTTGGGTAGCCCGCTGGGAGGCGGTCTGTTTATTGCTGGCATTGGTGGTATTTATCGTTATCAGCGTTGTGCGTTCTAAAGGCCAGCAGGACGATGCACTTGTCTCGGAAGTGGCGGAAACGCTGGATAGCAAGCCCATGTCGCGCGGTAAAGCCATTATGTGGACCCTGGTTGGTCTGGTGCTGTTGATTGCCAGTTCACGTCTTTTGGTCTGGGGGGCTGTCGAGATCGCTGTCGCGTTTGGCGTCAGTGACCTGATCATTGGCTTGACCGTTGTGGCGATTGGTACCTCATTACCTGAGCTGGCCTCATCGATTACCGCACTGCGACGTAATGAACACGATATGGTGCTCGGCAATGTCGTGGGGTCGAACCTGTTCAACAGCCTCGCCGTGGTGGGGTTGGCTGGCGTCATTACACCGATTGAAACCGGCCAGGAGGTGCTTCAGCGTGACTGGATTGTCATGCTGGTGATGACGGTGCTGATGATGTTGTTCGCGTTCTCCTGGAAAGGGCGCCCACGGCGTATCAACCGTTTTGAGGGCGGTGGTTTATTGGCGCTTTTTATCGCCTATACAGGCTATCTGGTGAGTGTGGTGGTGTTGGCCTGAGTCGCTTGTCGCAACAGTCGCTATTGGTTGCGACTTAAAAATTGACCTGCGTCAACGCGACACGGTGAAAACCCAAAACGCATGCCGCATCCATACCTTCTAAGCTGTAAACTCAAGGGGTTGTTGATCAAATAAGCTTAGTGACTATAAAAAGAAGAGCGTGATCCAAAGGGGCTCACCTAAGCTTGTTTTAAACCTTTGAAACGAAGGTTCTATGGGGCCTTAGGAGGGAGTTATGGAACTTGATCCGCTATTGCTATCGAGACTCCAGTTCGCATTTGTTGTGTGTTTTCACGCTATCTTCCCTGTCTTCACGATTGGGCTGGCGTCCTACATTGCCGTGCTGCACGGGATATTCTATAAAACGGAAAACGATGCCTGGGATCGCCTGGCACAATTCTGGACCAAGATGTTTGCCGTTGTGTTTGGCATGGGGGTGGTGACAGGCATTGTGATGTCGTTTCAGTTCGGTACGAACTGGAGCAACTTTTCTTTTGCCACGTCAAATTTCCTTGGGCCTGTACTCAGTTACGAAGTGGTCACCGCTTTCTTCCTTGAGGCGGCGTTTCTGGGTGTATTGCTCTTCGGGCGTGGAAAAGTGCCAGAAGGGGTGCACCTTTTTGCCGCGATCATGGTGGCGGTGGGAACCTTTATTTCCTCGTTCTGGATCCTCTCTGCCAATAGCTGGATGCAAACACCTGCGGGCTATGAAATGGTGGATGGTCGCTTCCATATCACTTCCTGGATGGCGGCAATTTTCAACCCCTCCTTCTGGTATCGCTTTGTGCATATGGGCATGGCGTCGTTCCTGACCGGTGGTTTTGTGGTCGCAGGTGTCAGCGCCTGGTTCCTCCTGCGTCACCGTGATGTTGAAGCCAATAAAAAAGCCCTTTCAATGTGCCTGTGGCTGTTGCTTTTCCTGGCGCCGGCGCAGGCTGTTGTCGGTGATTTCCACGGCCTCAACACGTTAGAACATCAGCCAACCAAAGTGGCGGCAATGGAAGGTAATTGGGAAACCCAGTCCAACGTGCCACTTTTGCTGTTCGCCTTGCCCGATCAGGAAGCTCAGGAAAACCGCTTTGAAATCGGTGTTCCCAGCCTGGCCAGCCTCATTCTGACCCATAGTGCGGACGGCGTAGTCCCGGGTATCAACGAAATGGCGCCTGATGAACAGCCCCCTGTGGCGCTTGTCTTCTGGTCGTTTCGTGTGATGGTAGGGATTGGACTTTTGATGATAGCCGTCGCGACGGTTGGCTTGTTTTTACGCCGTGGAGGACGTTTCTTCCAGTCGCCGCTCTATCTTAAAACACTGGTAGGTATGATTATTTCCCCTTTCCTGGCAGTGCTGGCCGGCTGGGTGGTCACCGAGTCGGGGCGCGCGCCATGGCTGGTCTACGGTGTCATGACCCATGCTGAAGGGTTAACCCCTTCGCTGACAGGCGGTATGGCGCTGTTTACGCTGCTGGGCTACGTCGCTGTGTATGCCGTCGTGTTTTGGGTAGGTATTTACTATCTTACTCGTGTCGTGCGTAACGGCATGCTGGCGGATTCCATGGAAGTAACCGGCGAAGTCGAGCGAGCCAAACGTCCTTTCTCTGCGGCTCACACGCCTTTCGATAGTGATTATGAGGGAGCAGTCAAATGATCAGCCTTGACCTTGCAATAATCTGGGCCGGCATTATTGGCTTCGGCGTTATCATGTACGTCATTATGGACGGCTTCGATTTGGGACTGGGGATACTTTACCCCTTTGCACCGGATGAAGAGTCGCGTGATGTGATGATGAACTCAGTCGCGCCGGTGTGGGACGGCAACGAAACCTGGCTAGTATTAGGAGGGGCGGGGCTTTTAGGCGCTTTCCCGCTGGTTTACTCGGTGTTCCTGCCGGCACTTTATATTGGCGTGTTTTTGATGCTGGCGGGGTTGATCTTCCGGGGTATCTCATTTGAGTTTCGCTTCAAGTCGAAGAAAAATCGCCATTGGTGGAACCGCGCATTTTGTGGAGGATCCGCTGTCGCTGCTTTTGCTCAAGGTGCTGTCGTAGGCGCTTATATACAGGGCTTTGCGGTAGAGGATTTTGTATATGTGGGCGGTGCGCTCGATTGGCTGACACCGTTTAGCGTACTGACCGGCCTTGGCTTGATGGCAGGCTATGCGTTGCTGGGCTCGACCTGGCTGATTCTGAAGTCGGAAGGTTATGTTCAGCAGTGGGCCTACCGGATAACCCCGAAGCTGTTGCTGGCGGTGCTGGTGGTGTTTGGTATTGTCAGTCTATGGACGCCGTTGGTGAGCCCTGAGGTGCGCGACCGCTGGCTCAGCCAGATTCATTTGATCTGGGTGTTCCCCATCCTTGCGATGGTCTGTGCTTATGTGCTTTTCCGTGCCGTGAAGCGTCAGCAAGAAGGCTTGCCATTTGTCGCCTCGCTAGGCTTGTTTATCTTCACCTATCTGGGGTTGATTGCCAGCAAGTGGCCAGTCATTGTGCCACCCAACTACACGATCTGGGATGCATCTTCAGCCCCTGAATCACAGCTCTTCCTGTTGATCGGTGTTCTGTTTGTCATCCCCATCGTGCTGGCCTACACCGCCTGGACCTACTGGGTCTTCCGCGGCAAGGTGCGTGTCGGAGAGGGCTACCATTAAGTCCATGGCATCCGTTCACCGCCATAAGGAGCTTACGCCGCGCCACTGGTTAACCTTGCTTGCTGCATCAGAACGCAAGCGGCTAGCGGGCGCGGCGTTTTTTGGTGCCTTGGCAGGCTGCCACACCGTATTGATCGTGACCGGCCTGGCCTGGTTGATCGATCAACTGGTGGTTCAAAACCGGTCGCCAAGTGATTTGACGCCTGTTTTCGCGCTCCTGGCCGTCGCCGTATTATTGCGCGCGATGTGCCAGTGGGCCTCAGAGAGATTGAGTCTGGATGCCAGCCTTCGCATCAGGCGCAAGGCCCGTGCTCAGTTGCTTGATAAAATCACTGCCTTGGGCCCTGCTTGGCTGACATCACAGCAAAGTGGTGCCATTGCCGCTCAGGCGGTAGAGCATATCGACGCCTTGGACGGCTATTTTGCGCGCTATCATCCGCAACTGCGGATCACCGTGTGGGTACCGCTCGTCATTCTTGCCGTGGTGATGTGGCTGGATTATCTGGCCGCTGTGTTCCTGTTGCTGGCGGCGCCGCTGATTCCGCTGTTTATGGCCCTGGTGGGGATGGGGGCTGAGCGCATGAACCGTGATCAGTTCGCCGCCGTCGCCCGACTGTCAGCGCATTTCATAGATCGAGTGCGCGGTATCACAACGCTCCAGCTTTTTGGTCACACAGCAGCGGCACAACAGGCGGTCTGGGTGGCCTCAGACCAGTATCGACGCCTGAGCATGCGGACGTTGAAGCTGGCATTTTTATCCTCGGCGGTGCTTGAGTTCTTTTCGTCGGTGGCCATCGCGGTAGTCGCCATGTATGTCGGCTTTGGTCTGCTGGGTTATATCGAGTATGGCCCCGCTCCTTCATTGACGCTGTTCTCCGGCCTGGCGGTGTTGCTGCTGGCGCCGGAGTTCTTCCAGCCTTTGCGCACGTTATCCATGCATTATCATGATCGAGCGGCTGCATTGGGGGCGGCAGAGAGCATCGTCAATACCCTCAACGAGCCGCCAGTGATGAGCGATGCCTCTCCCTCAATTACCAGAGCCGACAATGTACTGGTGGAGCTTGAGAGGGTTCAGGTCAGCTATCCGGGGCGTGGTGTGGTGATGGGCCCCTTGGATCTCGCCCTAACGCAGGGTGATGTAATCGCTGTCAGCGGAGAGTCGGGCAGTGGCAAGTCGACATTGCTCGCGTTATTGGCAGGGTTCATTGGGCCCAGTCATGGCGAGTGTCGACATGCAGCGACGGACCAAGTCGCGTGGCTGGATCAGCAGCCCTGCCTGTTGCAGGGGAGTCTGGCCGACAATCTGCGCCTGTCGAACCCCTTGGCATCAGAAGATGCAATGCAAGCAGCGTTAAGGCGTGCCGGGTTGATTGATGTGGTCAATGGCCTTCCAGAGGGGCTGGATACCTTGCTTGGCGAGCGCGGTGTCGGTTTGTCGGGTGGCCAGGCTCAGCGTCTGGCGCTGGCGCGCGTTTACCTGAGTGGCGCACCACTGGTCCTGCTTGATGAACCGACAGCAAAGCTCGACGAGGCAACAGAGCAGGCCGTGGTGGCGGCGTTGATCGACTGGATAAAAGAAGGGCGCACGCTGGTCGTTGCTACCCATCATCCTGCGGTCATCAAAGCGGCGAATCGTCACTTCAAAATGACTCAAGGACAGATCGAGGAGATGCCCGTTTGAGGGATATCTATCGCCAATTCTTACCGTGGTTGAGATTGCTTACCCGCCGTCGGCGCGCTTTCATGTTGGGGGCCTTGCTGGCAGGGCTAACGCTTTTAGCCGGTGTTGCACTACTGGGGCTGTCTGGCTGGTTTATCACCGCCAGTGCGCTAACCGGTATTGCGCTGGCGTTGGGGATTCCCGCCATACTGGATGTCTACGTGCCGGGTGGAGGTATCCGTTTCTTTGCGCTATTGCGGACAGTCTCGCGGTACGCCGAGCGAGTCTATAATCATAATAGCGTATTGGCATTGTTGGCGGATTTGCGCTTTCGTGTATTTGGCCAATTAACCCGCCTTGATGATTCAACCCTCGGCCGTCAGCGGGCGAGTGATTGGCTGACCCGCCTGACTTCCGATATCGACACCCTGGATAATTTCTATCTCCGAGCCTTGATGCCACCTATTGTTGCGCTGCTGGGTAGCGCCATCATGGTGTTGTTTATCGCGCTATGGCTGCCTTATGCGGCCTTGTTGGTGGCGGGCGTTCTCGGGGGGCTCTGGCTGGTCACGACAGTGGGCTTTTCCGTCTGGGGGTGGCGACAAAGCCACTACCATGTTGGTGATCAGGAGGTCTTGCGTCACTTGGTGATTGATCAGGTTCAGGCCAGCGCAGAGCTGACCAGCTATCGTAGTGATCGCTGGCACCGCGGCTTTGTCGATACTCATGAGCAGCAGGTCCTGAACAATCAGCGGCAAGTAGGTAATAAGCAGGCGCTTGGTAATTCGATTGTTGCCGCGGTGACGAGTTTGCTGGCATTAGGAGTGCTTTGGCTGGCGGGGGAGGTGTTGGCGCAAGGCCAGGTTGACGGTCCTATTGTTGTGATGGCCGTGCTGATGGCGCTGGGTATCAATGAAGCGTTCAGTGTTCTACCCAATGCGTTTGTTAGATTGGGGGCGAGTTATGCCGCTGTTGAGCGATTGAACAAACTTGAGCCGCGCGATTCGTCGCGCAGTTTTTCACCTTCAACCGCTGTGTCGTTAGACGATGGTGTGGTTTTTGAAGGCGTATCGTTGCGTTATCCCAGTTCGCTTTCCCTGGCCTTGAGCGACGTTGACCTTCGCCTTCCTGCAGGCAAACGCGCTGTGGTGACAGGCATGTCGGGGGCTGGAAAATCGACATTGGCGTCACTCATCCTGGGTCGCCTGGTGCCCACTCGCGGCGTCGTCAACGTCCTGGGGGTAGCGCCCCAAGCGTTGGCTGATACACAGCGCGCGGCGCATTTGGCAATGCTGACCCAGCAAGTGGATCTATTTGATGCTTCGCTGGCTGAGAATTTGCTCATTGCGGATCCATCTGCAAGTGATGAGCGGCTTTGGCAAGTGCTTTCTGACGTGGCGTTGGCCGATTGGGCTGAACGTTTACCCAGAGCACTCGACACAGCGGTGGGCGAAAAGGGCCAGCAACTTTCTGGGGGGCAAGCCAGGCGAGTTGCATTGGCACGGTTGATGTTGCGAGACCCGCAGATTGTGATCCTTGATGAGCCTTTTGCAAGCGTTGATGCGGTGACTGCCCAGCACTTGGCGGCTTCGCTTGATCGTTGGCTTGGCAACAGAACAGTCATCTATTTTATCCATCAAGTCGACCAGCCTGATTTGTTGCCGCATATCGATTACCACTGGCACCTGGATGCAGGTAAGCTTGGCCTTGAAGCTAATTAGACAGGAGCCCTGTATGCACGATTTTTTGCGCCAGCTTCCCAAGGTAGAGCTGCATCTTCATATCGAAGGTTCGCTTGAGCCCGAGTTGATGTTCGCGCTGGCCCAGCGTAATAACATTGACTTGCCGTATGCTTCCGCTCAGGAAGCAAAAGATGCGTATGACTTTAATGATTTGCAGGCGTTTTTGGACCTTTATTTTCAGGGCATGGGCGTGCTTCGTCACGAGGAAGACTTTTACGACCTGGCGATGGACTACTTTCATCGCGCTCGTCGAGAGGGAGTTGTACATGTCGATATGCATTTCGACCCCCAGGCGCACCTTCAAAGAGGTGTTCCGCTGGAAGTGGTCATGGGTGGGCTGCTCAAAGCCAAGCAGGAAGCCGAGGAATCCATGGATTTTTCGGTTGGCATGATCATGGCGTTTTTACGTGATCGCCCGGCAGAAGAAGCCTTGCACGTCCTCGAGCAAGCTGCACCCTACTGGAAGTTTATCGATGCAATCGGTTTGGACAGTGCCGAACGCGATCATCCGCCATCTGAGTTCAAGACACTTTTTGCGCGGGCCAAAGAGATTGGTCTGGTTTGCGTAGCGCACGCAGGCGAAGAGGGGCCGGCGGACTATATCATCCAGGCTCTCGATCTTCTGGAGGTGGAGCGTATCGATCATGGCGTGCGCTGTCTGGAAAATCCGGATTTGGTGGAGCGTCTTCGTCGTGAGCAGGTCGTCCTGACGGTTTGCCCGTTATCCAATGTATGTCTAAAAGTCGTCGATGACTTGCGTGAGCACCCTTTGCCCACTCTGCTGCATGAGGGCCTGAATGTGACCATCAGCTCTGATGATCCTGCTTACTTTGGCGGCGGAATGCTCGCCAATCATGTGGCTTGTGCGGACGCTTTCGGCTGGTCTGAAGATGTGTTTGTGAAATTGACCCGAAACGCAATTGATGCCGCGTTCGTATCCGCCGATCGGCGTGCCGACTTATTGGCCCGCTTGGCTGCCTGAACGACCATTGGCAAGAAATGTGTCGGTGCTGGTTGACCTCGCGTAAAAAAAACGTATCATACGCACCACATCGAACGGCGACGCCCTTCGATAGCTCTTTAATAATGTGATCAGGTAATTCATGTGGGCGCTTGCCGATGAGGGTGATAAATCACCAATTATCAAGGCAAGCGACTCGTCCAAGGTCTTCGGATCTTGAGAGAACGTTTGAAAACCTTGAGCCAAGTTTGATCCG
>NZ_NBYR01000026.1:0-39855 GCF_002119345.1 Halomonas sp. CSM-2
GGCGTGCTGCTGATCAACCAGGGCCTGCCACTGTTCCGGCGTACGGTGCTTTTTCATGGGGGTAACCTCGTGTTGGAAAATATGAGGTTACTGTAGGGCGATTTTCAGCGGGGTGGCAGGACGTCCTGGAATGAACGCTTACGCGCCAAAACCAGCAAAAACGTCGAGTTGGGTGCACTGATCAAGGTGCCCCAGGGCTGGGACGTGTACGAGGTGGAAGTGACCGCGCTGTCAGATCAGCGGAAGGGCGCTCCCGAAGCCCGCAAACTGTACGCCGAAACCCAGGAAAGCGTTGAGCACCGTACCCGTGAGGCCGAGGCACGGCGATTAAACAACGAAGTCATGCAACATCCGATCAAGCGTCCTGACAAAAAACAGCGTCGCGATATCCAGCGTTTTCAACGCGAGCAAGGGGGGTGAGCTCCCCGCTCGCTGGTTCCTTTTTATTTTCCCCAACGGTTTCCTTATGTCTGATCAAATCCAACGTTTCCTGTTTGACCAAACCAATGTGCGCGGCGAGATCGTGACGCTATCCAACGCCTACCATGAAGTGCTTGACCGTCATGCCTACCCACCTGCGGTCAACCAGTTGCTGGGCGAATTATTGGCCGCCGTTGCGCTGCTGACTGATACCGTGAAGCTGGACGGCACTCTTAGCATAGAGGTTCGTGGTCAGGGGGAGCTGTCGTTGTTAATGGCGGAATCCAACCCGGGTGGCGAGTTGCGGGCAATTGCCCGTATTGCCGACGGTGGCGCTTTGCCCAGTGAACACGCCAGCTTTCGTGATCTGGTCGGTGACGGGCAGATCGTGATTACCCTCGACCCCCGTGGGGGCAATCGCTATCAGGGGGTAGTTGCGCTTGACCACGATACCCTGAGTGGCTGTCTGGAGGCCTATTTTAGCCAGTCGGAGCAGTTGCCCACACGGCTATGGTTGGCCGCAGACGGTGAGCGGGCAGGGGGCTTGCTGCTGCAGCGCCTGCCGGACGCCTCGCAGAATCAGGACGTGGACGCCTGGGAACGCAGCGTTCATCTGGCCGATACCATCAAATCCGAAGAGCTGCTGGGTCTTGAGCAGCGTGAAGTGCTGTATCGGCTCTATCATGAGGAGACCGTGCGCGTCTTTGAGCCGAAAGCGCTGCGCTTTGGCTGTACCTGCTCTCGCGAGCGTATGAGTAGCGGATTGCTGACGCTGGGCGGTGTCGAGCTGCGGGATATCTTGCGCGAACAGGGTGAAATCAATACCCAGTGCCACTTTTGCCACACGAAATATCACTACACGGCAGCGGATATTGAAAGTTTATTGGATAACCCTGATGCGCCGTCACCCACTATCCATTGATTTTGTAGTCATGCCGGTCAATGGCCATGTTTCAAACGCTATTGATGGGCGCTAGTCATACCAGTCACTTGGGCGAATCGGGCAAACGAGTGTTTGAAAAAATACTGCGCCGCAACACAAAATATGGTGGCAATGTTGTAGTTTAACTACAATATATTTGGTTCAAGCCCCCGTTTTCCGGGGGCTTTCTTTTTGCCATAATGCGCCGGACTTAAGCGCCCAGCCACGTGCCGGGATGAACTTTAAGGCGTCGGTGGCGCCCGGTAATCGAGAAAATCCAGGAATCGACATGACCACGACTCAAGCCGCTCATCAAGCCCACGTTAACCTCTGTAGTGCCGAATTGATCGAGCGCGCCGTGGCGCGTGGCGAAGGCCGCCTGTCGGCAAACGGTGCTCTGGTAGTGAACACGGGTATTCGTACCGGCCGTTCGCCGAAAGACCGCTTTATTGTTGATGAACCCTCTACTCGTGACAGCATTGACTGGGGCAGCGTCAATCGGCCTTTTGATGCGGACAAGTTCTCGGCGCTTTGGTCGCGGGTTGAAGATTATCTGGGCACGCGCGAGCATTTCGTTTCCGAGTTGCACGTAGGCAGCGACGACGTTCACTACCTGCCGGTGCGGGTCCAAACGGAAACTGCCTGGCAAAACCTGTTCGGGCGTACCATGTTTGTGCGGCCTCAGGTGTTTAATCCTGCCGTCAAAGATGAGTGGACGATTCTCAACGCCGCGGATTTTGCCTGTGACCCCAGCCGCGACGGTACTTCCTCTGAAGGGTGTGTGATCATTAACTTCACCGAGAAAAAGGTGCTTATTGCCGGTATGCGCTACGCCGGTGAAATGAAGAAGGCCATGTTCTCGGTGCAAAACTTCCTGCTGCCGGACGCCGATGTGCTGCCCATGCATTGTTCCGCCAACGTGGGTGAGGATGGCGAAACCTGCCTGTTCTTCGGCCTTTCCGGTACCGGCAAAACCACGCTTTCAGCTGATCCGGCCCGTTACCTGATCGGTGACGACGAGCACGCCTGGGGCGACGGTGTCGTGTTCAACATGGAAGGTGGCTGCTACGCCAAGTGTATCGACCTGTCAGAAAAGAACGAGCCGGTGATCTGGAGCGCCATCAAGTTTGGCACCGTGTTGGAAAACGTTGTGCTGGATGACCGTCGTGAGCCGGATTACGTCGACGATAGCCTGACCCAGAATTCGCGTGCCGCTTACCCGCTGGAACACATTGAAAAGCGCGTGTCGGAAAACCTCGCAGGGGAACCCAACGCCATTGTGTTCTTGACCTGTGACATGTCCGGCGTGCTGCCGCCGGTGTCGGTACTTTCCAAGGAAGCGGCGGCGTATCACTTTCTGTCCGGTTATACCGCCAAGGTGGGGTCGACGGAAATGGGCTCTTCTGAAGGGCTGGCGGCGACGTTCTCTACCTGTTTCGGCGCCCCGTTTTTCCCGCGCCCGGCGCGCGAATACGCCGACTTGCTGATCAAACGTGTCGACAAGCAGGATGCCCAGGTTTACCTGGTGAACACAGGCTGGACGGGCGGTGCCTTTGGTGAGGGCGGTGCACGCTTTTCCATTCCAACCACTCGCGCCATTATCAGCGCTATTCAATCCGGTGTGCTGCGCGATGTGCAAACCAAGCATATTGATGGACTGAATTTGGATGTGCCCGTGGCGGTACCCGGCGTGGACTCAAGTCTGCTTGATCCACGCGATACCTGGGAAGATGGCACGGCTTATAACCGTCACCTGCAAGAGTTGGTCACCAAGTTTGTCGATAACTTCAAGAAATTTGAAGGCGTTAACCAAGCGATTGTGAATGCAGGTCCGCAGTTGACTTGATCTTGAGGCCCAGCCTGTAAGGTTTAGAACGCAAGCACCACTAAAGTGTCTGAAGGGGTAGCGCCACGGCGTTACCCCTTTTGGGTTCGCCGGTCTTTGATCGCTACAGGAGCAGACTCATGAAACGTCGTCACTTTTTAGGCCTTGCCGGTTTCACGGGACTGGCCGGGGCACTTCCCGGTGTATCGTTTGGTTTTCCAAGGCTCGATCTGGAAGCGGCGCCGGATATCGAACCACTTGAACTCAGCGAAGCGGAGTGGCGTGAACGGCTTTCCGACAAAGCTTTTGACGTACTGCGTGATCATGGCACTGAACCCGCCTTTTCAAGCCCGCTGGACGATGAATGGCGCGAGGGTGAGTACCGCTGTGCGGGCTGTGATCTATTGCTTTTTACCAGCGCCATGAAATTCGACTCCGGTACCGGCTGGCCGAGCTTCTTCGAGCATGTTGAAGGCCATTTGCTTTCGGAACTCGATTTCAAAATGGTATGGCCACGCACTGAATACCACTGCGCCCGCTGTGGTGGTCACCAAGGTCACGTGTTTGAAGATGGCCCCGACCCTACTGGACTACGCTGGTGCAATAACGGCGTAGCGTTACGGTTTGTGGCCGCATGACGACGGTAGGCCCTAGCAGCCTGTCGGACTTAACACTGATCTACTGCGAATCCCGGTATTTTGGTCAACTTTATTCGATCGATTTCGTTAAATAGCGCGCTATTCGCCTCAATCGATCGATAAATTTGGCTCAAAATCCGTGTTTCTCGCGACGATCGGCCAAGCCCGACAGGCTGCTATAGCCTGAAGCCTTCCCCAATATGCTCGGCCAAGCTATCGATAATCGGTGATTGGGTGGATGAGGTGTGCAGCAACACGATGGAGGCTTCCGGCAATTCGGGAAAGCCTTCCTCTTTACCCAATATCTGCATCTCGGCGGTCACCAGGCTGCGCATCCAGGCAGAGACCGCCAACCCTGCCCCCACAACCGCCTGCAGCGTCGCCAAGCTTGGGCTGCTATAAGCCACGCGATAAGCCCGGCCTGAACGGTCGAGTGCATTGCAGGCATGGCGACGACAAAAGCAGGGCGCCTCAAACAGGGCAAGCGGTACCGGTGTCTGTAAATGGGTGCTATGACTTTCGGCGGCGACCCATACGGTAGGCTCTCGTCTGAGTATTGTGCCAATCTCGTCGCCTATTTCCCGGGTCATGATGATCAGGTCCAGGCTCCCTTGCGGCTGCTGGGAAAGGACTGAAGATGGCGCGCAGTGCACATCCACATCCACTAACGGCCATGCCTGGGAGAACGTCCTGAGAATGCCGGGCAGAAAGCGCATCACATAGTCATCGGGCACGCCCAGCCTGACGCGGCCTACCATATCGGGCTGGCGGAGCAGCGTCAGCGCCTCGCCCTGCAGCGATAAAATTTTCCGCGCATAGCCGAGCAGGGTGTTGCCCTCGCTGGTCAGCACTAGCTGGCGGTTCTGGCGCACAAACAGCGGGCGCTGAATCACGTCTTCCTCCAGCCGTTTAATTTGCATGCTCACGGCCGATTGCGTGCGGTTGACGGCCGCTGCGGCGCGGGTAAAGCCGCCTTGATCCACAATGGCAACAAAGGTGCGCAGCAGCTCGTGGTCGATGGTGGGTAGTGTAGCCATTGGCATCAATCTTCTTGATGTTGTTTATAAGCACTATTCGTTGGATTGATTGTAGGCACCGTTCAATACTTCTTTCAACACTTAAATCGCCCTGCTGAGCGTATGGGTGATCTAACCAGAGAGGAGAGATTGAAATGGAATGCTCGCTATCATGCCACCAAGCCGGACAGCGCCATCAGAACGACGAATCTCAGCAGATCGAACAGCACCAGCAGATCGAAGGCAAGCCTTGCAGGGTAACCTGGCGGGAAAGGCTATATCGCTGGCGACAGCTACGTCACGAGCGCAATACATTGCGTTACTTAAGTGACGACATGTTGAAAGATATCGGTATGAGTCGTGAGGCTGTTCTGCGCGAATCCCGTCGCCCGTTCTGGGATGATCGGGGATGGCGTAGCTGATGTCTCAATTCATGCCAGTCAGAGCGGGATTGTGATACCTTGTGGGCACTAAAAAGTGCCGCATGAGTTAGTTGTCATTTATGGATGTTAATCAGCGAATTATTGCCCGCTTGGCTGACGAGCTGAGCGTTCGCCCCGAACAAGTGACGGCCACGGTAGAGCTTATTGATGGTGGCGCTACCGTGCCGTTTATCGCCCGCTATCGCAAGGAAGTCACCGGCGCGCTGGACGACAGTCAATTACGCCAGTTGGATGAACGCTTACGCTATCTGCGGGAACTGGAAGAACGTCGCACTGCGATTCTGGCCGCCATTGAGGAACAAGGTAAGCTGGACGCGACGTTAAAAGCAGCGATTGATACTGCGCAGACCAAGCAGCGTCTGGAAGATTTATACCTGCCCTTCAAGAAAAAGCGCCGCACCAAGGCGCAAATCGCCCGTGAGGCAGGCTTGGAACCGCTGGCGGATGCGTTGCTTGGCGATCCATCGCTTGATCCTGAAAGCGAGGCGGACCGCTATCTGCGGCCTGCAGAGGGCGATATTCCGGCAATTGAAGACGCCAAGGCAGCACTCGATGGGGCCAAGCAGATTCTGATGGAGCGCTTTGCCGAAGACCCCGATCTGATCGGCCAGCTTCGCGAGCGGCTCTGGCAGGAAGGAGAATTAAGCGCCCGCGTGCTGGACGGTAAGCAGCAGGAGGGTGCCAAGTTCGCCGATTATTTCGAGCATGACGAAAAACTTGCCAAGGTGCCATCGCACCGTGCGCTTGCCATGTTCCGTGGTCGTAACGAGGGCGTGTTGAGCCTTGCCATTCGTCTGCCGGGCGAAGACGAAGCGCCTATTCACCCTGCCCAGGTGGCGATTGCCAAACACGTGGGCATCACCGACCAGGGCCGTGCCGCCGATAAATGGTTGGTGGAAGTTGTGCGCTGGACGTGGCGCGTCAAACTCTACACGGCGCTGGAAACCGAACTGTTGGGTCGCCTGCGCGAGACGGCGGAACAAACCGCGATTGACGTCTTTGCGGCCAACCTCAAGGACCTGTTGTTGGCCGCACCGGCGGGGCCGAAAGTCACCCTGGCGATTGACCCGGGCCTGAGAACCGGCTGCAAAGTGGCTGTCGTCGATGCCACCGGTCAGTTTGTCGACCAGGCAACGATTTACCCCCATGCACCGCAGAAACGCTGGGATGATGCGCTTGGCGTGCTCGCGAAGCTGGTCAAGCAGCACGGCGTTCAATTGATTGCCGTGGGTAACGGCACCGCCAGCCGTGAAACCGACAAGCTGGCAGGGGAGTTGCTCAAGGCGCTTGCGCCTGACCATCGGCTCAGCAAGGTCATGGTCAGCGAGGCTGGGGCCTCGGTTTACTCCGCGTCGGAATACGCTTCCAGAGAGCTCCCGGACCTGGACGTGACAGTGCGCGGCGCAGTGTCGATCGCCCGCCGTTTGCAGGACCCGCTGGCCGAGCTGGTCAAGATCGAGCCCAAGTCGATTGGGGTTGGGCAGTACCAGCACGATGTCTCGCAAATTCAGTTGTCCCGTAGCCTTGAGGCGGTCATTGAAGACTGTGTCAACGCGGTGGGCGTGGATTTGAATACCGCATCGAGTGCGCTGCTGTCCCGGGTGGCTGGGTTGAGCGCCGCCATCGCCGAGAATGTGGTTGCCCAGCGCAATGCTCAGGGGGCCTTCAAAAGCCGCCAATCGCTTCTCGAGGTCAGCCGTCTTGGCCCCAAGACGTTTGAGCAATGCGCTGGCTTCTTGCGCATCAGTAAAGCCGACAACCCGCTGGATGCCAGTGCGGTTCACCCAGAAGCCTATCCCGTGGTGGAACGCATGGCGAAGCAAAGCGGCCGGGATGTCAGAGGTTTGATTGGCGATAGCGCCACGCTCAAATCATTAAACCCTGCCGATTTTGCCGACGAACGCTTTGGCGTGCCCACGGTAAGCGACATCCTGGCTGAGCTGGATAAACCTGGCCGCGACCCAAGGCCTGAATTCAAGGCTGCCGAGTTCCGTGAAGGCGTCGAAACCCTCAATGACCTGACGCAGGGAATGGTGCTGGAAGGCACGGTCACTAACGTGACCCATTTCGGTGCCTTTGTGGATATCGGCGTTCATCAGGACGGACTGGTCCATATCTCGGCGCTCTCTCACCGCTTTATCGACGATCCCCGCAGCGTGGTCAAGGCGGGCGATATTGTCACGGTCAAGGTCATGAGCGTGGATATTCCGCGCAAGCGGGTAGGCCTTTCCATGCGTTTGGAAGATGAGCCGGAACGCGAACCAAGTGGGGCTCGCCCCTCCGCGGACAGTGAGCCGCGCAAGCCATCGCGCAGCCAGCGGCAGGCAAAAAAGGCTAACGAAACGCCCGCAGCGGTGGGCGCGCTGGGCGCTGCATTGCTTAAAGCCAAACAGGACAAATAGTCGCGCGTCTTGAAAGTTGAACGGCTGCCGCCATATCCTGCTGTTTATTCTCGATGGGTAGACGCTGGCAATGCCACCTGATTCCACCAAGGCCCGCGCGTGCGCGGGCTTACTGACAAGGAGTGTTCACCTTGCCTGAACCACTCACTGTGCCATCTTCACTAACGGCCACGATTGACCGCTTGCTACCCAGCGCCCGGTTGGGTCGCCTCGGTCGTCTTCGCCGCGGACTCGAAAAAGAAGGGCTGCGGGTCGATGCGCAGGGGCATATTGCGCAAACGTCGCACCCTTATGCATTGGGCTCGAAACTGACCCATCCGCATATCACCACCGACTATTCGGAGTCGTTGATCGAGTACATCACGCCGGTGTATTCAGAGCCAGGCGAAGCATTGGCGTTCCTTTCTGACCTGCATACCTTCACCTATCAGCATCTGTCGGATGAGTGGATATGGCCAGGCAGTATGCCATCGCGTCTGTCGGGTAATGACAGTGTACCGATCGCCGATTACGGCCACTCAAATGTCGGTACCATGAAACACGTATATCGCAAAGGTCTTGACGTTCGCTATGGGCGGATCATGCAGGCTATCGCCGGGGTGCATTACAACATGTCGCTGCCCGACGATATGTGGCAGGCGCTGCGTGAGCAGGAACAGGCGACCAATGTGCCCTTCAACGATTATCGCTCAACCCGCTATTTCAGCATGATCCGGCATTTCCGACGCCATAGCTGGCTGCTGTTGTATCTATTCGGCGCTTCGCCTGCCGTGGACAAGAGCTTCCTGCCCGACGGCAAGGTGCCAGACAAGCTTAAACCACTGAGCGACGATACCTACTATGCCCCTTACGCGACCACGCTGCGCATGTCGGACCTGGGTTACCAGAACAAGGTGCAGTCGCAGTTGACAATCTGCTTCAACTCGCTTTCCAATTACGTCAATACCCTGCGGCACGCGATTTCCTCGCCCTGGCCGGACTATCAAGAAATGGGCGTAAAGGTGGGCGACGAGTGGCAACAGCTCAATGCCAATATTCTGCAGATCGAAAACGAGTACTACAGCGATATTCGCCCCAAGCGGGTCGCCAAGCATAATGAAACGCCCAGCCAGGCGCTTGAAGCCCGTGGTGTCGAGTACATCGAAGTACGCTGTCTGGATCTAAATCCCTTTGATCCACTGGGCATTGACGAAACACAAATGCGCTTTGTCGATACCTTCTTGATCTGGTGTCTGCTGAGCGAGAGCCCATGGATTTCGGACGAAGAGTGCGACAGGCTCGATGACAATCGCCGTTTTGTGGTGGAAAGAGGGCGCGACCCGGCATTGACGCTGGTGCGTGATGGTGAATCGACCACAGTGGCCGCATGGGGTGAGCAGATATTCGCCGAGATGGCAGAGGTGGCGCGACTGCTGGATGCGGTTGAGGAGGGCACACCGCATGCGAAGTCATTAGAGGCGTTGGCGCCGCGCCTCAAGGATCCTTCGTTGACGCCGTCGGCGCAGTTGCTTGCGCAATTGCAAGCCGGTAATGGGTCACTCAGTGATACGTTATTAAGTCTTGCCCAAGCCCAGGCTGCTGAGTTAAAAGCCAAGCCCATGCTGCGCTCACGCGAGGCGCTCTTGGCCCAGCTGATTGATACCTCCCATCAGCAACAGCACGATATTGAAGTCGATGACAAAGTGAGCTTCGATGACTTTTTACGTGACTATTTTGCCCATGCACGGGAATCTCGCGCGCTATCTTCACTGACAGCGGAGAAGAAATGATGAAGACGCCGTCCATACGTTCAGCGGCGCTGTTGGGCGTCGTTTTTTGTATTGTCATGATGGCGGTGGCGTTGGGGCTTGAGCATATCGGTGGCTTTGAGCCCTGCCCGCTATGCGTTTTTCAGCGCGTTGCGGTGATCGCAACCGGTTTGGTGTTGCTGATAGCCGCGATACACAATCCGGCGAGCCGTGGTGGCAAGGTGGTCTACGGCGTTTTCGGCTTGCTGACCGCTGGGACAGGGGCTTTCATTGCCGGTCGCCATGTCTGGCTTCAGTCTCTGCCCGCTGATGAAGTGCCTACCTGCGGTCCAGGCCTGGATTACATGATCGATGTTCTGCCTATGCAGGAGGTGGTCGCCATGGTCCTGACAGGCTCTGGCGAGTGCGCCGATATCGACTTTAGCTTATTGGGGCTATCGCTGCCGGCGTGGACACTGATCGGTTTTGCGGTGCTGTTGCTCATACCGTTGCGTATGATTGTACTGGCACGCCAGCGTGCCATGCTCTTCAGTCAGTAGGCTTAATCATGGTATGAGGGAAACCATCCTGATGAGGATTGACAGCGCAGAGTGGAAAAGCGAGTCTAGCCTTGTTAACGGCGGCGACAAGCAAGGAGAGCCCCATGCTCGAAGATTGTAAAAATGCCCAGGAGCGCTGGGGTGGCGTGCACAGTCTGATTGATCGATGGCTGCAGCAGCGCCGCGATTTACTGATCAGCTTTATCGAGCTGAAAGAGGCCTGTGACACAGAACTCGAAAGTGTCAGCAAGGCACGCATTGATCATTTCAGTGAATTGCTGATGGATTACATCAGCGCGGGGCATTTCGAAATTTACCCGCAGTTGGCTGAAGAAGCGCGCGCTTTCAACGATGAGAGTGCGCTTGATATCGCAGACAAACTGCTTGAGCGGTTGGATATGTCGACGGAAATGGTGTTGTCGTTTGACACCGACTTTTCTTGCACCTCCAGTTGCGAGCAGAACATCGCCCGTCTGCCAGCATGGATTGACCGCCTGGCGCGCGGGTTGACCGAACGCTTTGCCCTGGAAGACCAGCTGATTGCCCGTCTGCACGCCGCCCACAGCCCTGAAACCTCCAATGCCCCCGCCTGATGATCATTGATCGTGCCGCCGTCGTTTAACGCTTTTAGAGCCTGATCGCCCGACAAGTCGGGCTCCTACGGGGCTATGTGCCCGTATTGGGTTTGTAGGAGCGCAATTCATTGCGCGATCAGCAGCGATCGTGCCGCCGAAGATGAACGCTTTTAGAGCCTGATCGCCCGACAAGTCGGGCTCCTACGGGGCTATGTGCCCGTATTGGGTTTGTAGGAGTGCAATTCATTGCGCGATCAGGAACCATCAAGGCGCCGAGCTTGATTGCTGGGTGTCAGCGCCATCTCCCCCCAATCACTAACATGCAGGGCGTCAGCAGCAAGGTGAGAGCGGTGGCAAAGGTGAGCCCACCGGCTATGGCGCTGGACATCTGCGTCCACCATTGGGCGGAAGGGGCGTTAAAGCCGAGCGCCGGTGTGAATAAGTCCACATTGATCCCGAGGACCATCGGCATGAGTCCGAGTACTGTGGTGATCGCCGTTAACAGCACCGGGCGAAGGCGCAAGCAGCCTGCTTCCAGGGCAGCTTCGACGGGCGTCATGTCTTGGTCGCGCAGTTCGTTGTAGGTGTCGATCAAAACGATATTGTTATTGACCACGATGCCCGCCAGGGCAATCACCCCCATTCCCACCATGACAATGCCGAAAGCCTGGCCGGTAATCAGCAAGCCCATCAACACACCCGCGGTGGAGAACATAATGGCCGAAAGCACCAGGCCCGCCTGATAAAAGCTATTGAACTGGGTCACCAGAATCAGCGCCATCAAACCGATAGCAATCAGGAAAGCGCTGGCCAGGAACTGCATTGATTCCTGCTGATCCTCCTGCTCACCGGCCACATTCACCATCAAACCGTCGGGTAGACTATCGTTGCCGGCTTCTAACAGGGCGTTCAGACGCTCGTCAGCCAGATAGCCAGGGGCAAGGTCGGCATCGATGGTGATTGCCCGGCGGCCATCAATGCGGTTCAGTGTGCCGACTTTAGGGGCCGGTTCCAGGGTCACGAAATGCGAGATGGGTACCTGCCCCCGCTGAGTATTGATGGTCAAGCGCTCAAGCTGATTCAGCGAGCGCCAGTTTTGCGGTAGCCGTACGCGGATATCCACTTCATCGTTCACCTCGGGCGGACGATAGCTTGCTACCTGAAGGCCGGTGGTGAGCAACTGCACCGCGCTCCCAATGGTTGTCACGTCGGTGCCCATACGCGCCGCAGCTTCCCGATCCACGTTCACCCGCCACTCCACACCGGGCAGGCTGCGGTTATCCTGAATATCGGTAAAGCCGCCCAGCTCGCGCATTAACTGGGTCAGTTGGTCAACGCCGGCATCGGCAACATCAGGATTCGTGGCGCTCACTTCGAGCACAATGGGTTTGCCGCCGCCTGGGCCCATTTCCTGTTCCTGAAACTCCAGCGTAATGCCGGGGATATCCCCGGCGCGCTTGGCCATATCGTCCAGAATGGCCTGGGCAGGGCGGCGCTCATGCCAGTCGATAAACTGGAACTGCAGCATGCCGATGACGTCATTGCCCATCTGCTCGTTGGGCACTGCGAAGGAGCGCGCATAAAGCGCACGTACTTCGCTCATGCCGGATAGCTTGGCTTCTACCCGCTGCACGATGGCGTCGGTCTCCTGTGCAGAGAAATCCCCCCGGGCACGCACCAGCACCTGGGCGCTGTCCGGCTCCACATTGGGAAAGAAGTCGACGCCGTGGTTGAAGCGCGCATAGCCGGTATACAGCAGCGCCATTAACAACAGGGCGATCAACAGCACCCAAGCAGGATGCTTGAGCAGCCTGGCCAGCAGGTGACGATAGCCGCGACCAAAGGACGTCGTCGCCTCTTCAGGGGGCGCACTATTCGACGCTGCCGCGGTACGTGTAAACAAACGGCCTAGCGCCGGCAAGAATACCAGCGCCATGGCCAGCGACGCTAAAAGGCACAAGATCACCGTGGCGGGCAGGTACTTCATGAACTGGCCGACCACGCCGGGCCAGAACAGCAGGGGAATAAACACCGCGAGCGTGGTGGCTGTGGAGGCAATGACCGGCCAGCTCATCCGCGAAGCGGCGTTAAGCCATGCCTGGTGAGGGGCTTGGCCATCGCGCAGGTGGCGGTCGGCAAGCTCGCTGACAACGATCGCCCCATCCACCAGCATGCCGGCTACCAGAATCAGCGCGAACAGCACCACGATATTGAGCGTAAAGCCGCATGCCCAAACCAGCAGGATGCCGGTCAAAAAAGCGCCGGGTATGGTAAGCCCGACCAGCAAGGCCATACGCCACCCCATTGCTGCTACCACCACAATCAGTACCAGCACCACGGCGGTGAGCACGTTGTTCAAGAGCTCTGAGAGCATATTCTCAACGGTGGTCGACTCATCCAGAATGGTGGTGAAGCGCAACTGGTCGGGGAGCAGGTCATCGGCTTGGGCTAACCTTTCACGCACAGCGTCAATGGTAGCGATAATATTGGCCCCGGCACGTTTGGAAATTTCCAGTACGACCGCCGGCTGGCCGTCAATTCGGGCAAAGCCTTCGGGGTCTTTGTAGGTCGGGTTGATCCAGGCCACATCGCCAAAGGTGACCACTCGGTCCTCATCGACCTTGACCGGCATATTCATGACATCGTCAAGAGACTCGATGATACCGGGGACTTTTAACGCCAGGCGCCCCGCGCCGGTATCCAGGCTGCCCGCTGCCACCAGGCGATTATTGCGCGATACCTGATTGAATAGCGTATCAAAATCAACCCCGTAGCTCTCCAGCACCAGTGGATCGACGACGATTTCCAGCAGGTCTTCCCGCTCACCGGCAATATCGACTTCCAGCACATCGGCAATGCCTTCGATCTCTTCCTGTAGGCGGCGGGCAACGGTCATGCGTTCGCGGGTGTCCAGCTGCCCAGAAAGACCAATGGTCAATACCGGGAACTCCGATACATTGACCTCCATGACCCGAGGCTCATCGGCCTCGTCAGGTAGTTCGCTACGGGCAATATCCACTCGGTCGCGGACATCTGTCAGCGCAGTGTCAGGGTCAAAGCCAGGGTCGAATTCCAGCGTGATCGAGCCATGCCCCTCGCTGGATTGGGCTGTAAATTTACGCAGCCCCTCAATACCGCGCAGTTCCTGCTCCATGGGGCGAATCAGCAGCCGCTCGCCGTCCTCGGGGCTAACGCCCTCCAGCGACAGCGAGACGTAGATCATCGGAATGGTGACGTCGGGGTTGGCTTCCTTGGGGATCACCTGCCAGGCCGTCATACCTGCCAGTAGCAAACTGACTAACAGCAGTAGTGTTGTACGGCTGTGGGCTAGCGCGGCATCAATCAACTGGCGCATGAACGCTATCCTGGCCAGTTAACGGTTGTGAAATCGTGGCTTCTTCCATTATTACCGGGGTGACCGTTTCGCCAACGTCCACCATACCTGCGCCCAATGTCACCAAGCGTAGCGGGTCGGGCAGGCCGGTCACGTAGGCGCGCTGGGTATCGGCACTGACCAGTTCCACGGCGGTCTGCTGCACCTGGTTGTTGTCATCCAGGTGCTTGACCGCCAGTTGCCCTTCGCTTTTCAGGCTGAGCAGCGCAGGGGATAGGGTATGCACCTGGCGAGGCGGCAGGGTGATAGTCAGCTCGGCGCTGCCGCCTGCAAGGCGTTTACCGGCTGGGTTATCAAGCGTGGCTTCGACATAGAAAGTGCGTGTGGCTTCTTCTGCACGGTGGCTGATAAAGGTCAGCTCGCCCTCCAGGTGGTCGCCGTTCAGCAGTCGAGCGGTGACCGGCAGGCCCACGCTCAAATCGCCCACCTGTTGCTGTGACACCCAGGCAACGCCTTTCAAGCGGCGATCATCAACCAGTTGGCCCCACTCTTCGCCGGGCTGGAGTAAATCACCTAGCTCTACCTGTACACGGTTAAGCACGCCGTCAAAAGGCGCGGTGGGACGGCTGTCATCCAACTGCTTCTGCAACTGGGCCACCGAGGCGGCGCTGGCGCTAAGCGCGCTCTGAAGGCGTAATAGTTCGGGCTGGGAGATCAGTTCCCGCTCACGCAGGTTGCGGGCACCAGCATATTCCGCCTCGGCGACGGCCAGCTCGTCCCGGGCCTGTTGCAGTTGCTCGGGCAATGCGTCGTTATCCAGTACTAACAGTGTATCGCCCGACTCAACGCGGCTACCCTGGGTCACCGGCTTCTCGGCCACAAAGCCCGCTATATTGGCACGCAGTGTGGTTTCGCGCTCAGCTGTCAATTGGCCTTGGGTAACCTGCTGCGGGATAAAGACGATGCTTTGTTGCTCAACTACCTCGACCCTCGGGCCTTCAGTCTGGCGATCAGGGGCATCCGGGGGGGTGCTTTGAAAGCCCTGGAAGTTACCCAAGGCGAGCCATATCACCAGCGCCAGCACGAGCAGGCTGGCGAGTGCGTAGGAGAACGGGATTCTTCGCATGGGGCGTCCATGTCCTTGGCAACACGAGAAAAGCAACTGTTGAACGTTGACACCATAGCGCAACTGAACCTGTTCGGCGAGTCGCAAACGGCTGTGTCGATAGCAAGCATGCCAAATGGGTACTAGTCGCATGTCTGATTGAGTTTTTGCCTAACTGGGCATACCATCTTTGCGTCTTGAGTTCTGTCGACCCACCCTCAGGCGAGAACCATCCCTAGGCGAACCCATCAAGGAGCAATGATGAAAGATCCAGTACGTATTGCGATTACCGGCGGTGCCGGTCAGATTAGCTACTCTCTTATTTTCCGCATCGCCGCCGGCGACATGCTGGGGCCGGATCAGCCTGTCATTCTCCAGCTGCTGGAAATTCCCCCGGCAATGGATGCACTGACGGGCGTGGTGATGGAAGTCAACGACTGCGCCTTCCCGCTCGTTCAGGATGTCGTCGCCACCGACGACCCGAATGTCGCGTTCAAAGACGCTGACTTCGCCCTGTTGGTGGGTGCACGTCCGCGTGGCCCTGGCATGGAACGTAAGGACCTGCTGGAAGCCAACGCAGCGATCTTCTCTGTTCAAGGCAAGGCGCTTAACGACCACGCCAGCCGCGACGTGAAAGTACTGGTTGTCGGTAATCCGGCCAACACCAACGCGCTGATTGCTTCCTGCAACGCGCCGGACCTGGATGCGGGTCAGTTTACGGCCATGACGCGTCTGGATCATAACCGCGCCCTGACGCAACTGGCACAGAAAACCGGCAAGCACGTCACTGACGTTGAAGACTTGATCATCTGGGGCAACCACAGCGCGACTCAGTACCCGGATCTGGCTCAGTGCAAAGTCGACGGCAAGGCAGCGTTCGATTTGGTTGAGCGCGACTGGTACGAAAACGACTTTATCCCCACCGTGCAGCAACGCGGTGCGGCGATCATCAAAGCACGTGGCGCCTCTTCTGCTGCCTCTGCTGCTTCTTCTGCCATCGACCATATGCACGATTGGGCGCTGGGTTCCAAGGGCATCGTCAGCATGGCGATTCCGTCTGACGGCAGCTACGGCATCGACGAAGGCATCATCTACTCCTACCCGGTACGTTGCCAGGGTGGCAAGTATGAAATCGTTCAAGGCTTCGAGATTGACGAGTTCAGCCAAGAGAAGATGAAGGCTACCGAGACAGAACTGCGCGAAGAACGTGCGGCCGTCGAGCACCTGCTCGGCTGAGCGGAGAAAAGCAAGAAATTAGAAGTAAGCAATAAGATGTAAGAGAGCCCCGCAGGCTGTGACCTGTGGGGCTTTTTTGGTTGATATCTTGAGCTATCCTGGCTCTCTTTCAGGCACAAAGCGGCGCTTTTCAAGCTTCCAGCTGGTTATCAGTCCCGTAAACTCATGATCCGCCATTGGCGCTCTTCGGCGATCTGGCGCAGGGTATCGTCAGGGTCGACGGCCACCGGGTTTTCGACTTTCTCCAGTAGCGGCAGGTCATTGTGGGAATCGCTGTAGAACCATGCGTCGTCCATGGTCATTTGCTGTTCTTCCAGCCATTGTTCCAGGCGGATGACCTTGCCTTCACGGTAGCTGGGTACACCCTGAACACGGCCGGTGTAGTGGCCATCGATGCATTCGGGTTCAACAGCAATCAGGTGCTCAATGCCCAGGCGCTCGGCAATCGGCCCGGTAATGAAGCGATTGGTAGCGGTAATAATCAGTAGCGTATCGCCCATGGTGCGATGGCGGGCCAGCAATTCCTCAGCTTTCGGCAGGATATGTGGCTCGACTTTGCTGGCCATGAACTGCTGATGCCAAGCGGCAAGCTGCTCTGGCGTGTTGTCGGCAAGCGGCTTTAGCGCGACAGCCAGAAAGTCGGCCATGTCGAGCGTGCCCGCTTGGTAATCGGCCATAAACCGGTCATTGGCTTCCCGGTAGGCAACGGGATCTACCGCCCCCTGCTCAAGCAGGAACTCCCCCCAGGCATGATCGCTATCGATTGATAGCAAGGTATTATCCAAGTCGAAAATGGCCAGACTCACGGCGCTCCCCTTATGCTTGATGATGGTCGTTTGCAGCCAGACGTGAAGCGCCGGATTATCGCAGAGTCGCCGATGCTTTGACACCGACGCGCCGCGCTGCGTTGGTAACTTGGCGCTATATTGTATTGATACGCTTGTTGTCCTTGTGGAAAAATGGTCACAACTGAAAATTTATAAGGTGATGTCCGTGATCGACGCTGACGGCTTTCGCCCCAATGTTGGCATTATTATCGCCAACCGCCAGGGGCAGCTGCTATGGGCGCGTCGTGTAGGACAGAATGCGTGGCAGTTCCCCCAGGGAGGCATCAAATCAAGCGAGACGCCGCAAGAAGCTCTTTTCCGTGAGCTTCACGAAGAAATTGGCCTGACGGCCAATGACGTTGATATTGTCGCCTGCACCCGGGGCTGGCTGCGCTACCGTCTGCCACGACGCATGATTCGCACACATTCGCGGCCAGTTTGTATTGGCCAGAAGCAGAAGTGGTTTTTACTCCAGATCCGCTGCGAGGACAGTCGTATCTGCATGACGGCGACACCCAAGCCCGAATTTGATGGGTGGCGATGGGTTAGCTACTGGTACCCTCTTGGTCAGGTTGTGCCGTTCAAGCGTGAAGTGTATCGCCGTGCGCTCCGCGAGCTGTCGCCCCGCGTTCAACGATTGGCATTAATTGATGAGTAAACTGCCGCCCTGCGATAGGGTGGAGGTTGACGGCCAAGAAATTCCTCAGCGAGGCAAATAACAGTGAAAAGTAAAACGTCCATGCTTGAGGTTCTGCGCCGCGTTATTCAGGAAGTGAATGGCGCGCGCAACCTGGATGCTGCATTGGCCACCATGGTGCGGCGCATTCGCAAAGCGATGCAAACCGATGTGTGCTCTTTTTACCTTTACGATAAAGAGCTTGAATCCCTTGTGCTCATGGAAACTATCGGTCTGCGCACTCAGGCCGTCGGGCAGGTGGTGCTTCCACTAGGCGAGGGTCTGGTGGGGCTCGTCGCCAAACGCAGCGAGCCGCTTAACCTCGAAGATGCTCAATCTCATCCCCACTTTCGCTATTTTGAGGCGACCGGCGAGGAGCGTTATTCGAGCTTTCTGGGTGTTCCCATCATCCATCAACGTCTCATGCTGGGTGTGCTGGTCGTGCAGCAAGCCGAGCAGCGCCAGTACGACGACGAAGACGAAGCCTTCCTGGTGACCATGGCGGCTCAGCTCGCGGGTGTGTTGGCGCACGCGTTGGCGACAGGCAATTTAAACCGCCGTGCGCTGCCCAGTGGGCAGACCATGTTCAAGGGCGTGGCTGCGTCGCCGGGTATGGCGATGGGTGAGGCCGTGGTGATCACTCCGCCATCGGATCTCAACAGCGTGCCTGATCTGGTCCCCAGTGATGAGGACTTCGAAGTCGCGCGGCTCAAGGAGGCCATTGGCAAAACGCGCGCTGAAATCCGTGCGGCGGCTGAACGATTGGTCAATCGTATTTCGACCCAGGAGTTGGCGCTGTTCGACGTTTATCAACAAATGCTGGGTGAAGCAGCGCTTTCAGAGGAAGTTGAAAAACGTATTCGTGAAGGGCAGTGGGCACCTGGTGCCCTGGCCGACGTGGTTCGACGTCATGTGCAATACCTTGAGCGCGTGGATGATAATTATCTGCGCGAGCGGGCGGCGGATATTCGCGACCTGGGGCGCCGCGTGCTGGCCCACTTGCAGGAGGATTCCCCCTCAACGCCGGAGACCTATCCCGATAACGCCATACTGGTCGGCGATGAAATCAGTGTTGCGATGCTCGGTGAGGTGCCCCGCGACAAGTTGAAAGGGCTGGTGTCGGTGCGCGGTTCGAGTACGTCTCACGTAGCGATTGTTGCCCGCGCAATGGGCATACCCACGGTGCTTGGCATGGTGGATCTGCCGCTTCCGCGCCTGTCGGGAGCGCCAGTCGTGCTCGACGGCCACCGGGGGCGGTTATTCGTCAGGCCTGCCCCTGAGTTGAAAGCCCGCTATGAAAGCCTGATTGCCGAAGAAGAAGCCCTCAGTGAACTGTTGTCGCACGAACAGGATCTGCCCAGCGAGACGCCGGATGGTCATGATATGCCGCTGATGGTGAATACAGGGCTTGCTGTCGATGCCGCTGCCTTGCTCAAAAGCCGTATTAGTGGCGTGGGGCTTTATCGTACCGAAGTGCCGTTCATGATTACTGAGCGTTTCCCAGGCGAGAAAGAACAGACACGACTCTACCGCGATCAGTTGGAAAGCTTTTCGCCGCTACCGGTGGTCATGCGTACGCTGGATATCGGCGGCGACAAAGACCTGCCGTATTTCCCGATCGAAGAAGCCAACCCCTTCCTGGGCTGGCGCGGCATGCGAGTGACCCTGGACCACCCTGAAGTCTTGATGGTTCAGCTGCGGGCGATGCTGAAAGCGTCCAAGGAACTCGATAACCTCTACGTACTTTTCCCGATGATTACCAACGTCGAAGAAGTGGACGAAGCACTGCGATTGCTGGACCGTGCGATCCTGGAGCTAGGCGAGGAGGGTATCGACGTAGAGCGTCCCAAGGTGGGGGTAATGATCGAGGTGCCGGCCACTATCTATCAAATGGATGCCTTGGCCAAGCGGGTGGATTTCTTCTCGGTGGGCAGTAACGACCTGACTCAGTACCTTCTTGCGGTAGACCGTAACAACCCGCGCGTTTCTAGCCTCTATGATGCACTGCACCCAGCGCTGCTTGGTGCGCTGCAGGAGCTGTCCCAGGATGCACAACGACTCAAAAAGCCTATTTCGTTGTGCGGTGAGCTGGCCGGTGACCCGTCGGGGGCATTACTGCTAATGGCGATGGGCTTCACCAGCCTGTCCATGAATGCCCCCAGTCTGCCCAAAGTGCGCGCGGCGATTCGCCGTGTTCCTTTCAGGGATGCCCAGCAGTTGCTGTCGGAAGTCATGCTGCTGGATACGCCTGCTCAGGTGCATATGCACCTGGATAAACGGATGGATGACTGGCAGCTCTCGCATTTGCTACCCCCGCGTGACTAGATGCGTTGCTCAGCGCTCGCAAGGGACGCTGAGCGTCGTTTCTCCTTCAAATGTCCCACACGGCCCAAAACGTTGCTCGGTGAGAGAGATGTCGCCATTGTCAGCTAGCGTTAACCAACTGGTGGCACGTGTACCGTAGCGTTCGCCGACGATAAACGCTGCTGATAGCTGTTTTTCAAGTTCGGTTCCCACGCCGGTATCCGGTAGTGCGGATAGGGGGGCTTGCCGAGAATTCTGGAAGGCGTCCAGCGCCTTCCCCGGGAAGTGCATGGGGTCAACCTCTTCAAGCGCAGCTCTGGCCGTTAGCAGTTTCGGCCATGGGCTGTTGAGTGTCGCATTAGACAGGCCGTGAATGCCCGCCGACACTTCATGGAGTGACACCTGCTCGCGGCCGCGATGCAAGCACCAAAGCTGAGTCGGGGTGGCAACCAGCAAGTTGAACCCCGCGTACTCAGTTGCCCCGCCGTCAGCGAGGTTGTCTAACCAGACCATGATGTTGTCGCACTCCAATGCTTGTTTCACCAGATGCCCGCGGCTTGGCGCGCCAGGCGCTGAGGCCAGGGCAGGATCACGAACATTGGTAATCGCCGCGACCCTGCCCTGATGACTGGCGGCAAGCCAGCTTCCTCCTGCCTCCAGATCGCGTCCACCTACCAGGCAGGGAGCGTCCTGCCAGGTTGCGAGGGGGGCTGTTGGTCGCGCATGGAACTCATCGCGGTTGCCGATCAGTTGCAAAGGGGTTGCAGATTCGGGGTGCCAGCGGAAAGCGATTAAACACATGGAGGGCTCAATGTCAGGTTAGTGTTTGTCAGGTGAGTGTTTCAGACAGTGCGTACATGACACTCCACGCGTCTCGACGTACACTTGCTGCCTGTCATTTCCTACACTAACGCAAATTACCGCAAAAATTCGTGGATTATCAGGTTTACGCATTCGTTCGAGTCAATTTGCCAGAGAGGAAGGCGCTTCTTTTATGCAACCTAGTCAGCGGGAACATTTCTGGAACACGTTGATATGGCCAGTGCTTTGGCCATTACTACTCCTGCAGGCCACGCTGGTGGTGCTTTGCGTGCTGTTGGTTTGGCTGATTGGCTGGGCTTCGCCTGGCTACGCCTCATGGAGCATTTCGCTATGGTTGATGCTAGCACTACTGGTTGGCAGTTGTTTGAATGTGGCGGCGTTTTTGATGCTTGTGAAATCACGTGCCAAGCACAAAGAAGCGCGCCTGATGCAGCAGTTGGTTGAGCTCGAGAGGCATACGCAAGCCATCAGCCAGCAAATGTCGACAGCGTATTCTCAACAAGCGTCAACGCTTGACGAACTCCCTAAAACACCGCCTTTCGCACGCATTGCTAACGTTAATCGCGTGTTGGCAGGCCTGTCGACGTCGATGGCTGACGGTTCTTCATCAACACCGGAGAAACCGGCCAGCGCTGACGAAGATGCCAAGGTGCTACTCGATGACCTGCATGACCAGCAGCAGCAGGTAAAACGTTTGCTCGCCGGGCGCGACCGAGCGCGAGAAGAGTCGCGGCTCAAATCCGAGTACCTGGGCTTGTTACAGCGCGAGACCGATGCGCTGTTTGCACGTTTGAGTGAGCAGTTAAATAGTGAAGTCAGCGAAGATTGTCGGGCCAACATGCTCGAGGTGCGCGAGCGAATCGCGGATATTCGGGCATTGCTAATGAACCTGGTGCAAGACCGTGACGTCCAGACTGAGACTTCCGATCCAGCACCGGTGGCAATGTCGCTGCGCGTGCTGGTTGTCGATGACGGCCCTGTTAATCTCATGTTAGCGCGTCAGATGCTCGAAAATCACGGCCTGTATGTCGAGGGCGTGAGTAGTGGAGAACAGGCGCTGGAGCGTCAACAGCAAAGCGATTTTGACCTTGTTTTCATGGATATTTTCATGCCCACGCTCAGCGGGTTGGAAACGACCCGTCGCTGGCGGGAGGTTGAGGCAACCCAGGGGAGTCGCAAAAGTGTTCTCGTTGCGCTTACGGCGAACGCTGACAATATGGGGCAGGACGAATGCTTGTCTGCAGGGCTCGATGATCTGCTGACCAAACCCTATCAGCCGGACACCCTGCTGGGCATCATTGCCAAGTGGTTTCCCGATAATCAACGAGCACCGTCTGGCGCATGAGTACCTTGACGATAACGTTAGGTTATTGGCTGCTTGGCGCTGTCGCCGGCACGATGGCGGGTCTTTTTGGCGTCGGGGGCGGGTTGATTATTGTGCCCGCTTTAGCCGCGGCCTTTACCCTGCAAGGGCTATCGCCAGATGTTGTGATGCACCTTGCCATCGGTACCTCGCTGGCTACCATCGTGGTAACGGGAACGTCATCCACATTGGGCCACTGGCGACGGGGAAGTATCAATCTTGCCTGGTTTCTCGCCTTGCTACCCGGGTTGATGGCCGGTGCCATTCTGGGGGTGCTGGTTGCCGGGCAGTTGGAAGGGCCGCTGCTGGGTACGTTGTTTGGTCTGTTTGTCCTGTCGGTGGCCGTTAAAATGGCGCTGGGGTTCAGGCCTTCGCCACGCCGGGGTGCCCAGACACCCCGTTATGCGATGGTTCTGGCAGGGAGTGTCATTGGGGGCGTGTCGGCGTTGTTTGGCATCGGCGGTGGCACCTTGGCGGTTCCATGGCTGTCACGCTGTGGGGCGAGTGTAACCCAGGCGGTGGCGACATCAGCCGCTTGTGGTGTGCCTATCGCGTTATTCGGCACCGCCACTTTTGTATGGATGGGCTGGAACAATTCCCTGTTGCCTCCCTGGGCCACGGGTTATGTGATGTGGCCAGCCTTTATCATCATTGTCATGACAAGTATTCCCTTCGCCCGCCTGGGCGTTCGATTGGCACACCGACTGCCCAGCCATGTCTTGCGCTGGGCATTTGCGGCCCTGCTCACTGTTGTGGGGCTTAAGTTTTTATTGAGCTAGACATCGCTCAGCAAGACATGGTCGTTGAGCTTATCGCGTTAATCCTATTCAGACATATTAATAGACCCACTAAGTAGAGAGCCTAGATGATTAATTATCCAACAATCGACCCGGTTGCCATCGCCATTGGGCCGCTGCAAGTTCATTGGTATGGGCTGATGTACGTCGTGGGGTTTGTGGCCGCCTGGTGGTTGGGTTGTCGGCGAGCGGCGCGAATTGGGTTGAACCGGGACGATATCGGCGACTTGCTGTTTTACTGTGCCATCGGGGTGGTCGCCGGAGGGCGCTTAGGCTACGCGCTGTTCTATGGCCTGGGCCAGTGGACGGCCGACCCGCTATGGGTGTTTAAGGTCTGGGATGGCGGCATGAGTTTCCATGGCGGCCTGATAGGGGTGCTGCTGGCGGCCTGGCTCTTTGCGCGGCGTAAGCAATTGGCCATATTGACGTTAACCGACTTTATTGCCCCCCTGGTGCCCATTGGGCTAGGCGCTGGCCGCATCGGTAATTTCATAAACCATGAGCTGCCCGGACGTATCACCTCGATGCCCTGGGGGATGCCATTCCCCGGTATGGGGCCGGAACCGCGTCATCCATCGGCCCTTTACGAAGCGTTGTTAGAAGGCCTCGTGCTGTTCTGTATCATATGGTGGGCATCGGCCAAACCGAAAGCGCGCGGCTTTATCTCAGGCCTGTTCTTGCTTGGTTACGGCATATTCCGCTTCCTGGTCGAGTTTTTCCGTATGCCCGACGCCCATATCGGCTTTATCGCCTTTGGCTGGGTGACCATGGGCATGTTGCTGACGCTGCCCATGATCGCACTGGGCACCGTGTTGATTGCCTGGTCGCGCCAACAGCCGGTGGATGCAGTTCGGTGAATTTTGGATAGTGAGTCGTCAGTGGTTCACTGTTCGCAGGCGACTCACATGTATAGAATAGACGTTAATTGATGACTTGATCTGGGATTGCCGTGACTGCAACGACGCCGATGAAAGAGGCTCTCGAACAGCCCTATTTGGATTTAATGCAACTGGTATTGAATCAGGGAACCGATCGCCATGACCGCACCGGGGTGGGCACCCGCTCGGTGTTTGGCCACCAAATGCGCTTCGACTTGTCGCGTGGTTTTCCGCTGTTGACCACTAAAAAGCTGCATTTGCGCTCGATTATTCATGAGCTGCTGTGGTTTTTAAAAGGCGATACCAACATCGCCTACCTGAAAGATCATGGCGTGCGTATCTGGGATGACTGGGCGGATGAAAACGGCGACCTGGGGCCGGTTTATGGTTATCAGTGGCGTAGCTGGCCCGACCCCAAAGGCGGCAGCGTTGATCAAATTGCCAATGTGCTGGAGCAGATTCGCACGTCGCCCCAGTCTCGTCGGCTGATAGTGTCAGCCTGGAACCCGGCTCAGGTGGACGATATGCAACTGCCGCCATGCCACTGCCTGTTCCAGTTTTACGTGGCGAACGGGCGACTTTCCTGTCAGCTTTATCAGCGCAGCGCCGATATTTTCCTGGGCGTGCCGTTCAATATCGCAAGCTATGCCTTGCTGCTGAGCATGGTGGCTCAGGTGGCCGGGTTAGAGCCTGGTGAGTTTGTGCATACCTTGGGCGATGCCCACCTTTACAGTAATCACTTGGCCCAGGCGGAGCAGCAGCTTGGGCGCACGCCCAATGCACCGCCGCGGTTGAACCTGAACCCCGAGGTCAACGATCTCTTTGATTTCCAATTCGACGATATCGAGATAGTCGACTATCAGCCACACCCCCACATTAAAGCAGCGGTGGCGGTATGAGCGAGTTCGAGTCGTTGGTGCCGGTGGCCATGATTGTGGCCATGGCGAAAAATCGCGTTATCGGAGTGGAAGGGCAGTTGCCCTGGTACTTACCCGAAGATCTGAAATTCTTTAAGCGCATGACCCAGGCCAAACCGCTGGTGATGGGGCGTAAGACCTTTGCCTCGATTGGCAAGCCGTTGCCGAATCGGTTAAACATCGTGGTGACCCGTCAGGAAGCGTTCGCTCACGACGGTGTTCGAGTCTGTCACGACCTGCCGGCAGCACTTGCGCTGGCGGATCAGCAGGCAACCATTGAAGCGGCCGAAGAAATCATGGTGATGGGCGGGGGAGAAATATATCGTCAAGCCATGCCGTATGCGACCCGACTCTATGTCACAGAAGTTGACATTGAAGTGGAAGGTGATGCGTACTTTCCCTTGTTAGACCCCAGCGAGTGGCGTGAAACGCAACGCGTAGCCGGGCAGCCTAACGAACAGCAGCCTGATTATGCGTTTGTTACTTACGAGCGCATCGTGGCAGAGGCCTAGCTGTGTTCAAGCTGTGTCTAAAAGCACCGCGAAGGAGAGCCCAGAATGTCGGTTAGCACTAAATCGGTAAGCGCTGAATCAAGCCCTATGGCGTTATTGGACGATCTGGAACGGCGCTTGATGCTCACGCAGGCAGAGCTGGCCCAGTTGCGTGCGGAAAACGCCAAGCTAAAGCAGCAACTGGCTCAGGCCCCCGGGTCGACGCCATCGGAAGCAGAGGCATCTGATGCTCAACAGTCGGCTTTTGAGTTCGTAGGCTCAAATGAAACAGACGAGTCTGAGCTCGAAGCGACGGCCTCGTCAGCGGTTGATGTTCCCGCGCAAGGGGCGCCCGGGTCTGAGCCTCCATCGCCGCATGCACTGCTGGCACAATGGTACAAACGCTACCCTAAAGCGTTTTTCAAGGGGCATACCCAGCCGCTGAAGGTGGGTATACACCACGATTTGGCAGAGCGTGAGCCATGGTCGGGTAAGCTCATTCGCCGCGCGCTGGCAAACTACGTCAATCTGCCGCGCTATATAAAGTCGGTGCGGGAGGGGGCCACTCGGATTGATCTGGAAGGCAATGAAGCGGGAGTGGTAGACGCGGAAGCCGCGCGCCATGCGGCCCAAAAGCGTGCCCAACAGGTGTCTTCTCCGCCAAATGAGCCTGTCCAAGCGACCAAGGAAGCCCCCTCTCGCGCCAAGACGGCAAAGCCCAAGAAACCCAAGAAACAAACATCTGAAAAAGCGGGTGGCAGCGCAAAAAATACACCGACGGACGCTAACAAACCGCAAAAGCAACTCAGCCTGGAAGATAAGCTCTTGGGCTTGCAGCAGAAATTTCAAGGCCGATAGGACCCCGCTTAAGTGGGCTTGGTTCCAAAAAAAATCACAAATAATAAAAAAACAGTGTTTTTTTCTATTGCGTTCCTCTGAATCCCGGTATAGAGTTTGCCCTGCGAGCATTGGAATATAACAAGGTGTTGTTGAGGAAGTGCCGCATTGAATTGGGAATGCTCCCGTCAGTGACACAAGAGCACACCCAGCATACCGTCTGTCGACCTTAGGTCGGACAGAAACGATCAAAACAGTAAGCTTGTTAAGGAACCTACACCATGAAAAAGACACTTTTAGCGACTGCTATCGCTGGTGCTGCATTCGCCTCTGGCGCCCAGGCAGCTACCATCTACAACGAAGATGGCACCAAACTTGATCTGTACGGCAACATTCAGATGGCCTACAAAAGCATTGATCAAGGTGCTGATGGCAGCGAAGACGAAATTTTTGACAACGGCTCAACCGTTGGTTTTGCTGGTGAGCACCTGATTACTAGTGACTTGACCGGCTATTTCAAGGCTGAGTTTGAGCACGAGTCTGATGAGGCAAAGAACAATGGTGGTCTTAGGGGTGGTGATCAAGCCTACATGGGCTTGAAAGGTAGCTTTGGTGATGCTCGCCTAGGCTCCTATGATCCGCTAATTGACGACTGGATCCAAGATCCGATCACCAACAACGAATTCTTCGATGTCTCTGACTCAAGCTTCTCTCGCTCTCTGGATTCAGTACGTCTAGTTGGTGAACAAAGCCGCGAAGGTAACAAGTTCACGTACACTTCTCCTTCTTTCAGCGGTGTTCAGTTTGCGGTAGGCACTCAGTATGAAGGTGATGCTGAAGATGAAAACTTCTCTGGCTCAAGCAACGCCTCTGCTTTTGGTGGTGTGAAGTATACTGCTGACGCTTTCTCTATCGCAGCTGTCTATGACAACCTAGATAACCTGGACGGTACCTATGGTGGTGTAGACGTCGACGCAGGTGATCAATATGGTGTTACTGCACAGTACACCATCGATACACTTCGCATTGCTGCTAAAGTAGAGCGCTTTGAAACAGATAATGCTGATACCGAAGACGCTAACTTTTACGCCCTGGGTGCGCGTTATGGCTACGGCAACGGTGACATCTACGGTGCTTACCAGTACGTAGACGTTGGCGCTGGCGACTTGCGTAATACTCTGGGAGATACCATCTCAGGCGACTACGAAGCTAATGAAAGCTACAACGAAGTGATCTTGGGCGCTACTTACAACATCTCTGACGCCATGTATACCTTCGTTGAAGGTGCTATGTACGATCGTGAAGATGATAAAGAAGACGGCGTAGCGGTTGGTGCTGTCTACTTGTTCTAAACCCTCTTTCGAGACATGGGGGTTCCCAGTCTCCTAGGGTTTTGATATATAAAGCCGATCCCTTAGGGGTCGGCTTTTTTTATATGTGGGTACAAATGGAGAGTGGTGTTATGAAGAAAGTAACGTTGACGGCTAGTCTGCTAGCTCTTGGAATCTGTATTGCGAGCACTCCCGTCGTCGCCAGTACCATCGAAGAGCGCTTTCGCGAAGAAGGCAAGCAAATGGATTTGACGCGTTTTCTTAGCTCCGAAAACGATGCCCGCAGTCGTAGCTTTTTTTACGGTAGCGTTCACGAGCATGACTTCACGGTGGATGAGGAAGGCACTTATATATTCAGTAGCCAGGTGCCGGCGGGAGAGTCGGATGACTACCGTGTTGATGTTGTCTTGATGGATGATGCGGGCAATGTAGTCGCACGTGATGAACTGAACAGTAATGAGCGGTTGAGTCAGGCACTTGTGCCTGGCGACTACGTTTTGCAGGTACAGGGCTATAAATACGGCAGCACGAGCACCGGCGGCAACAGTTTTTATGTCACCGTGGGTGGGCAGAATGTTGACCAAGGCATTTCAACCGGTGACGCCATTGCCTTTACGGGGAATCGTCGCGAAGGGGGCCAATCAGCCTTTGTACGCCGATCAGACACGGTGGTCGCCATTGCTGCCAGTAATGATTCTGTTTCTCAAGAAGAGCCCTCTTCATCGTCTAACACCAATGAGCGAGTAGCCAATAACGCGGCCGGCCAAGCATCGAATTCTGAAAGCCGTCAAGGCTTCCAAGAAATCGTCACCGACGTGAAAATTCGTGCAAAAGGGGAGGTGCTCAACTTCGAAATGCTCGAGGCCGGGCCTATTCTCATTACCACTTCCACCTTCGGTAATAACAGCAGTGAGTACCGTATCGTGGCAGAAGTCCTGAATGACCAAGGCCAAGTTGTAGCCCGTGATAGTGGCGAAGGTTTTGATGGTGATATTGATTTACGCACTGAGTTGCCACAAGGCCGTTACAGCATCCATGTTCAGGGGCAAAAATTCGGTGGTGCTCGTTCAGGTGTTAACAATTACGAGTTGAGAGTTAAGCGTCTGGATCCATAACACATCGTTCATATTCATCATGATAAGCCCCAACAGCGTTGGGGCTTAAGGATCGAATCCTGCCGGTTTTTACCCTTGTCCTATGACGACTTCGCAATGTTGACCGAGCCGCTATACCGATGCCGATATCGTTACACAGCTCTGTGGTGACAGATGTTTACTAGAAGGAGTTGTCATCAGGGTATGAGTCACGCTTGATTCTTTTGTCGTAAACGCTCAGGTAACGGTACTATAGGCCGATAAACAATCGAGATAGCAATTTCCTACGTTGAATATTCGGCAAAGTAAGCGAGGTGCGAGGGTTTGGTTCGCTGGTTAACACGCAAAACTTGCATCAGCTCGCTTCAGAACCGAATGCTGATGGGACTGGCTATTACCTGGCTACTGGTTGTGGTGCTGGTACTGGGAATGGCCTGGCAGTTGGCAATTCCATGGTAAAGGCCACCAATATGGCGCACTTGCGCTATGAATCGACGTTGGTGGCTGACGAGGTTACCGAGCAGATAGAAGCCCGTATTGATGCGTTAAGTCGTCTCGACAGCCAGGTCGAGGACGATGAGAATCGTGACGCCATACGCGCCACCCTGAAACGCAATGAAGCCCTGATGGCGTGGTTCGAAGGTGTCGTCGTCGCCAATAAAGAAGGGCAAGTGATTGCCGACTGGCCGAATGTTGCCGGGCGTGAAGGGTTGGATACCTCTCAGTTGGAATACTTTAAAATGTTGCGTGGCGCACAAAGGCCTTATGTGAGTGAGCCCTTTGTGGGCCGTGCCAGCGGTATGCCCATGGTCCTGATCAGCGTGCCGCGCCGTGATGAACGCGGTGAGTTTAAGGGCTTTTTAGGCGGGATTGTCAGTCTTGATTCCGGTGGCCTGTTTGATCGCCTATCGCGTGTAAGATTAGGCGAAGAAGGCTACGTCGGTGTGGCGACGGCGTCGGGGAAGATTCTTTATCACCCTAACCGAGACCTGATCATGACCGATGTGCCGGATAGGGATTTCAATCCCTGGCTAAACCTGGCATTGGATGGCTGGGAAGGTGAGTCCATCGGCTCGCTGCTTAACGGCCAGGAGGGTTTTCAGTCCTACGGTCAGGTTTGGCCAGCAGACTGGGTCGTCGGCCTGTACTTGCCCAGTGATCAAGCCCTAGCGCCGCTGAATGATTTTCTGCAACGACTGTGGTGGCTCGGGGTTGCGCTGACACTGCTGATGCTGCCGGTACTCTGGCTGATCCTGCGCCGCATGCTGTCGCCATTAAAGCATTTGGCCAAACAGATCGGGCAAGTGGGGCGTGGTGAGCGCGCGCGAGTGGAGCTTGGCACCCGGATGCAAGAGTTGCAGCACGTGGCGGGCACCTTCAATCGCGTTGAGGACGAGCGCCAGGTATTAATGGCCAACCTTCAAGAGCGAGAAGCCTTTCTTGACTCTGTGCTGAATGCCACTCCCCAAGGCATGTTCGTCGCCAATTTTGATGGCGACATTACCTATATGAACCCTGCATTGCTCGATATGCTCGATATCCAGCCGAATACCCCGATGGAGACCTGGCTACATAAAATTCATTCGGATGATCGGGGGGGCGCCAAGGATATGTGGCAACACAGCTTGAAGTCCGGAAGCGATTTCGTCCGACAGTTGCGCTTTATGCGCAATGAGAAAGAAACGCTATGGCTGGATATTCATGCGCGAGTGGTCATGCTCTCCCAGGGCGGACATTCGCTGGGCTTGGTAGGAGTGGTCAAGGATATTACCGAGCGTCGCGAGCAGGAGGCCATTCAGCGCTGGGAAGCCGAACATGATCCGCTAACCGGCTTGCTTAATCGGCGCGGTTTCGAGCGGCGCCTTGATGATGCTTTTGCTGAGTTTCAAAAGACCAGCACGCCTTCGGCGCTATTGTTGTTTGACCTTGACCATTTCAAGCCGATTAATGATGAGGGCGGTCATGCGCTGGGTGATGAAATGCTTAGGCGCATTGCCCAAGTGGTGGCCTGGGAGGTGCGTCGCAGCGATCATGTTGCCCGTCAGGGCGGTGATGAGTTTGGCGTTCTTCTGCCCAGCTGTACCTTGAATCAGGCAAAAAAAATAGCTGAATCCCTTTGTCATTCAGTGGGGGAAATTTCGGTTGTTCATGAAGGCAAAGAATATAGCGTAACGCTAAGCATTGGGGTCACGACCTTCCATGAGGATGATGGCAGTACTGAGGACGCAGTGGCTCGTGCCGACGCCGGAAGCTACGCGGCGAAAGACAAAGGCCGCAATGGGGTGGTAGTCAATTTGCATGACGAAAAAGAAGCTGACATTGTTAATCTTTTTGAGTAGTGTCTAGCCCAGCCTTTCATTACTTCCACTTTGGTCGACAAAATCTCGCCAACCGTAGAATATAAGCAGGTGCTGTTCTTGATATTGATATTCAGGAAAAGAGATTGCCGCCTGTGAGCCTATTTGAACTTTTTGCCCGGACCCTTGATGTTACGTTGCCTGTCTTTGCCATGGTATTCATTGGTTTGGGCTTAAAGCGACTGGGCTGGATTGATCGGGCATTCGTATCCACCGCCTCTGCACTGGTCTTCAGGGCGACCTTGCCGACGCTGATCTTCCTGAGCTTGATTAAAGCTGATCTGGCCGTGGCGCTGGATATACCGCTGTTGGTGTTTTTCGCCTTGGCGACGCTTTGCCAATGCGCGCTCAGTTGGGGGTGGGCGCGCTTTCGGATCCCGCGTCGGGAGCGTGGTGTCTATGTGCAAGGCGCATTTCGCGGTAATTGTGGCGTGGTGGGGCTGGCCCTGGCGGCGGGCATGTACGGCAACTATGGTCTTTCGGCAGGTAGTTTGTTGCTGGGTATTGTCATCGTTACATATAACGTTCTTTCGGTCGTTGTGCTGGCGATGTATCAGCCTGGCCAGGCCACCGACTGGCGAAGTCTGCTCTGGAAGATCGTTACCAACCCGCTGATTATCGCCGTAATAGCCGCGCTGCCATTCACTGCCTGGTCAGTTGAGTTGCCCCGCTGGTTGATGACATCGGGCGATTATTTTGCCTCTCTTACCTTGCCGCTGGCACTGATTTGTATCGGGGCCACTCTGTCGGTTAGCAGTCTGAGAGATAATCAGGAGGTTGCACTAAGCGCCAGCGTGATGAAAATGGTCATTCTTCCCGTCTTGTCGACTGGAGCTGCTTGGCTGATGGGGTTTTCCGGGCAATCGCTGGGCCTGCTTTTTCTCTTCTTTGCCAGTCCTACTGCGGCAGCCAGCTTTGTCATGGTCAAAGCGATTGGTGGTAATGTCGCCTTGGCAGCCAATATCATTGCCATCACCACACTGATGGCCAGCGTGACGGTAACCGTTGGGATTTTTGCGTTGCGATTGCTCGGCTGGATATAGCCCATGCCTTGGCCTGGGTTGGCCGAGACGTTATAATCCGCTTGTCTATAAGTCCCTGTAGCTCAGCAGGATAGAGCAGCCGCCTCCTAAGCGGCAGGTCGCAGGTTCGAATCCTGCCTGGGACGCCAATTAAATCAGTTGGTGAGTTGTGCATTTCCCTTAGTGTTTCCGCTGCATTTTCATTTCCTCTTCGCAGGTGCCCCTAAAACTCTCGCTTCTGTCAGTTATTCAAAACCTTCCTTGCCTTTGATTCCGCAGGTTTTTCAGAAATCGAATGTTATTTCATCAACCTATTAGCCCGGACTGGTTTAACAGGTAAACCCCAGAATTATTCGATGTGTGAGCTTTTTGTATGCCTGGCTAACAAATAGTTATAGACATTCCACCCATAATTCTTGTGTTTAGTTCATACATAAGGACTTTAATGGAAATAGTGTCAGATGATTCTTTCTTAACAGATATAAAGCTTTTTAAGCGTGACTCGATTTCGCGATCGGCGTTGTGGCGGCGACTGGAGGAGAGGAACGTGCCTCCAGGCAGCAGAGTTGAACCTCGCGCGATAAAGGTTATTGGTAGAGGTTCACAGCTTCACATCACTGGTATGCCTAAAAACGCGAGAAAGCGTTTGTGACTTTGCTTTAACGTGTAAACTATATGTATATACATTGATGGCAGTGAAAAAAGGTGCTTTTATGGCTAGCTCTTCTCCTCTCTACCAGCAGATACAGAAGCATCTGCTGGACAAAATAAAAAGCAACGAATGGCCATCGCACCATCAGATCCCACCAGAAGAGAAGCTGGCACGTGATTTCAATGTCAGCCGCATGACCGCTAACAAAGCGATCCGTGATTTGGTGCAGAAAGGGTATCTGACGCGCCAGCCAGGGCTCGGTACCTTCGTGACCGACCGCAAGGCCGAGTCATCGCTGGTCGAGGTGTACAACATCGCTGAGGAGGTGCGTTTACGTGGACACCGCTATGGCAACCAAGTGTTGATCTGCGAAGCCATTGAGGCCGATGACGAGGTGGCGTTGCGCCTGGGGGTCAGGCTTGGTAGCCGCGTCTTTCATACCTTGATCGTGCATCTGGAGGATGAGGTGCCGATTCAACTGGAGAAGCGCTACGTCAATCCACGCTGGGTGCCAGACTATCTAGATGCCAACTTCACCACTCACACTCCCAATGAGGTGTTGGTGGCCGCCTGCCCCATCACCGATGTCGAACACATCGTTGAGGCGATTCTGCCCGAAGCACAGGCTGCCGAATGGCTGAGTATTGATACGGCTAGCCCCTGTCTCAGCATGATTCGGCGCACCTGGTCTGGTGAGCAACTGATCAGCTACGCGCGGCTGCTCCATCCTGGGGAGCGGTATAAGCTGCGTTCATCAATGCATCGAGAGCTGAGCTGACCCCGCGGGTAGCCAAGACCAACGCCAATGCAAGTTTGACGGTGGACTCAGCCAGTTAGTGTCTGCACCAAATAACCGGTGGGTACCGCCAGCAACAGGCTCAGCGCCACGCGGATAAACCACACGATCAGCATCTTTCCCACCGTCAGAGGGATGCTGGTTGAGAGAATACAGGGGATGGAGGCCGAGAAGAACAGGACGGCGGAGACCGACACCACTCCCGCGGCGAAGCGAGCGGCGAACTCGGCCTCAGCCATCAACAGCGCCGGTAGGAACATCTCGGCAAGCCCGGCAGCAGAGGCCTGAGCCAGCATTGCGGCGTCCTCCAACCCCCACACGGCCACGAATGGGTAGAACACCCAGCCCAGCCATTCGAACAACGGCGTGTACTTGGCAGCCAACAACCCTAGCAGGCCCACCGACATAATCGACGGCAGGATGCTGATTGCCATCACCAACCCTTCCTTGAAATTAAGTGCCACGCTGCGATGTAGGCTTGGTGCTTTGGCTGCCACCTCCAGCCCGACCTGCCAGGCGGTAACCAGCCGCTTACCGGGTTCAGCCTCCGGTTCGCCATCCTCCACACTGTCATCCATGCGCGAAAGTGGCGGGAATCGGACGGTGACCGCGGTGACGATGAAGGTGATCAGGAGTGTCAGCCAGAAGTAGAGGTTCCACACCGCCATCAAATCGAGGGTCTTGGCGACGATGATCATGAAGGTGGCCGAGACCGTGGAAAAGCCAGTGGCGATGATAGCCGCTTCTCTGGCGGAGTACTGCCCCGCCTGATAGACCCGGTTGGTGATCAGCAGTCCGATGGAGTAACTGCCGACGAAAGAGGCCACCGCATCGATGGCACTGCGCCCCGGTGTGCGCCAGATGGGGCGCATCACCGGTTGGATCAGCACGCCGATCAGCTCCAGTAGCCCGAAGCTGATCAGCAGGGCCAAGAAGATGGCGCCGATGGGCACGATCAGACCTACTGGAATCACCAGCTTGTCGAACAGAAAAGGCAGTATATCGGGCTCGTGTAGAAAGGCGGGTCCCCAGCCTGTCAGTGCCATTAGTGCCGCGATGACCCCGAGCAGTTTTAGCACCGTGAATAAGCGTTCTGTGAGGTTGCGGTTCCAGTAACCACGGACCAGCGGGTAGGCAGCACCCGCCACGATCAGCGCCAGCGCATAGAGTCCGCTGGCATCACCCAATAGACTGCGGGCGCCGGTCACCATGTGATCAAGCAGAATCGTGCTGTGTCCATTGATCTCGACCGGAACGAAGAAGATCAAGATACCCAGGGCACTGGGTAGGAAGAGCTTGAGGATGGTGATGCGGCTGGCCCGCTGTTGGGGGTTGTCGCTTGGGGGTTGCATGGCACACCTCTCGATGGTGATGGCAGAAGGGAACATTTTGCTTGTTAATGTATATACATAATTTACGCCCCAGATCTTATCCGAGCCACTCTTTGTGATTAGACATTGGTCTAATTAAAGAGTGGTTTTTATTATCTTGCATCTCGACGATTTATAAATAAACAATTGAAAAATATATAAAATTTTTTATTTTCAGTGTTTTTTCTATCCAGCAGATACACCTTTGAACGATATTCAGGGGGTGACTCGGCGCGTCTTCGGAGCTAGCCTTATTGTATATACATAATGTGCCTTATCCGAGGAGGTTCCATGTCTAACACCGAAAAGCGTCGTTTGTGGCGCGACGTCAGTGTCTTCGACGGTCTCCACACCCTGCCGGAGCCCATGGCCGTGATTACTCAGGGTGGTCGCATCGTCTCTCTGGTTGCCATGCATGACTTCGTTGAGCATCAGGCTGAAGGCTGTGACGAGATGGGGCGTGGCGGTGTCATGACCCCTGGCCTGGTGGATTGTCACACCCATCTGGTGTTCGGCGGTTCCCGTGCAGACGAGTTCGAGGCGCGCCTGGAGGGAGTTGGCTACGAAGAGATCGCCCGCCGTGGAGGCGGCATTCTAAGCACCGTGTCGGCCACTCGCGATGCTAGCGAGCAGGCGTTGTTCGAACTGGCTAAGCCGCGCCTTGAAGCATTAATTGCCGATGGTGTCACCACCGTGGAGATCAAGTCCGGTTATGGACTGACGGTCAAAGACGAACTGAAGATGCTGCGAGTGGCGCGCCGCCTCGGTGAGGCACTGCCGGTGCGTGTGGAGACGACACTGCTTGGCGCGCATGCGGTGCCGCCAGAATTCGAGAATGACAGCGACGGTTATATCGACCTGGTGTGCCAGGAAATGATACCGGCTGCAGCAAAGGAAGGCTTGGCCGATGCCGTTGACGTGTTCTGCGAGAAGATCGCCTTCTCGGTGGCCCAATGCGAGCGGGTGTTCGAGGCGGCCGAGGCCCATGGCCTGCCAATCAAGGCCCATGCCGAGCAACTCTCCAATCTGGGCGGCACCGCCATGGCGGCCCGCCACGGGGCGCTCTCCGCCGACCATATCGAGTACCTCGATGCGGCTGGGATTGCTGCCATGCGGCAGGCCGGTAGCGTCGCCGTGATCCTGCCGGGGGCTTTCCATACTTTGCGTGAGACCCAGCAGCCGCCCATCTCAGCACTGCGCGAGGCAGGCGTGCCCATGGCCGTGGCCACCGACGCTAATCCGGGCAGCTCGCCGCTGTTCATGCCGACCCTGATGCTCAACCTGGTCTGTACCCTGTTCCGCCTGACGCCTCAAGAAGCCCTGGCCGGCATGACTGCCCATGGCGCTTCCGCTCTTGGTCTCAAGGGCGAGGGGCGGATCGAGGAGGGTGCCCGCGCCGACCTGTGTGTCTGGGACATCGATACCCCGGCTGCGCTGGCTTATGCCGTCCAGCCAGGACGCCTGCGTCAGCGGCTGTTCCAGGGAGAACTGACTCATGCCATCTGATAATCCGCTCGAAAACGCTATCGACATGACGCCCTGGAAAGGACGCACCGATCCCGAGCCCCATAGCGAGCGCTGGCACCAAAAAGTTCAGCCACTGAATGGGAGTGGCGCCCCGGGCTGTGCGTTGCTGGGCTTTGCGTGCGATGCGGGAGTGGCGCGCAACCAGGGCCGTGTGGGTGCTGCCGAGGGACCCGCCGCATTGCGCCAGGCACTAGCTCCGCTAGCTTGGCACCGTTGCGGTCCAGCCTATGATGCCGGTGACGTGCGCTGTAAAGGCGACGCCATGGAAGATGCCCAGCAAGTCCTGGCTGATCGTCTGAAACCATTGCTCGACGCTGGCCACCGACCCATCGTGCTAGGCGGCGGCCACGAGATCGCCTATGCCAGCTGGACGGGGCTCGCCCAACACCTGGCAGGTCGAGGCGAGACCGCGCCGCGAGTCGGCATCATCAACTTCGATGCCCACTTCGATCTACGCGACCCGGCTCACGTACGCTCCTCCGGCACGCCGTTCTCGCAGATCGCCGACGACAGTCAACAGCGAGGTTGGCCGTTTCGCTACGCCTGCTTGGGCGTGAGTCGGGCCGCTAATACCCGGGCGCTGTTCAACCGAGCGACCGAACTCGGCGTGCTGGTCCGCGAAGACCGGGACTTCGACACGCGTTACCTCAATGCCATCCAACGTGACTTGGAACGGTTCATCGCCCGTTGCGACCACCTCTACCTGACCATCGATCTGGACGTGCTGCCTGCCGCCGAAGCGCCTGGGGTGAGTGCCCCGGCTGCTCGTGGCGTCTCGCTTGCCCTGATCGAGCCGCTGATTGAGCGCATTCGAGACAGCGGCAAGCTGCGCCTGGCCGACCTGGCGGAGCTCAACCCCGGCCATGACATCGATGGCCGCACCGCCAGGGTGGCGGCTCGCCTAGTGCACCTGCTGACCCTGAATGATTAAGCGCTTAAGGCTCAACGTTCCTGATCACGAACATCACCCTCAGAGGAAGACACCATGACGATGCACGACAATCGCCACGACCCCTCCCGCAAGATCGCCGCTCCCACTGGTACTGAGCGCAGCTGTAAAAGTTGGCTCACCGAGGCACCGCTGCGCATGTTGATGAATAACCTGCACCCTGACGTGGCCGAGCGGCCCGAGGATCTGGTGGTGTATGGCGGTATTGGCCGCGCCGCCCGTGACTGGGAATGCTATGACAAAATTGTTGATACGCTCCAGCGCCTGGAGGACACCCAGACCTTGATAGTGCAGTCCGGCAAGCCAGTCGGTGTATTTGAAACCCATAAAGACGCCCCTCGTGTACTCATTGCTAACTCTAACCTGGTACCCGCCTGGGCCAACTGGGAGCACTTCAACGAGTTGGATCGTAAAGGCTTGATGATGTATGGACAGATGACCGCAGGTTCGTGGATCTACATCGGTTCTCAGGGCATTGTCCAAGGCACCTACGAAACCTTTGTCGAGGCAGGTCGCCAGCACTTCGATGGCGAACTGAAAGGGCGCTGGATACTGACTGCTGGCCTTGGTGGTATGGGCGGTGCGCAACCGCTTGCGGCTACTTTGGCTGGTGCCTGTTCGCTCAACATCGAGTGCCAGCAAACCAGTCTCGACTTTCGCCTGCGTACCCGATATCTGGACGAGCAGGCGGAGGATCTTGACGACGCCCTGGCACGCATCGAGCGCTATACCGCCGAGGGTAAGGCGATCTCCATCGGCCTGTGTGCCAACGCTGCTGATGTGCTCCCGGAGCTTGTCAAACGTGGCGTCAGGCCCGACATGGTCACCGATCAGACCAGCGCTCATGACCCGCTGCATGGCTATCTGCCAGCAGGCTGGACATGGGAAGAGTACGTCGCCCGCGGAAAACGCGAGCCACAAGCCACCGTCAAGGCTGCCAAGCAGTCCATGGCAGTGCATGTCCAGGCGATGCTCGACTTCCAGAAGATAGGTGTGCCGACCTTCGACTACGGCAACAACATCCGCCAGATGGCGATGGAAGAGGGTGTTGAGAATGCCTTTGATTTCCCCGGTTTCGTGCCAGCCTACATTCGCCCGCTGTTCTGCCAGGGCATCGGCCCCTTCCGTTGGGCGGCGCTGTCCGGCGACCCGGAAGACATCTACAAGACCGACAAGAAGGTGAAGGAGCTAATTCCCGACGATCCGCACCTGCACAACTGGCTCGATATGGCGCGCGAGCGCATCAGCTTTCAGGGCCTGCCAGCGCGCATCTGCTGGGTGGGTCTCAAGGATCGTGCTCGTCTCGGCCAGGCATTCAACGAGATGGTCGCCAATGGCGAGCTAAAGGCGCCGGTGGTGATCGGTCGTGATCACCTGGACTCTGGCTCGGTGGCCAGCCCCAACCGCGAGACCGAGTCGATGATGGACGGTTCCGACGCTGTCTCCGACTGGCCACTTCTCAATGCCCTGCTCAACACCGCTGGCGGTGCCACTTGGGTCTCACTGCACCACGGCGGTGGCGTGGGTATGGGTTACTCCCAGCATGCCGGTGTGGTGATCGTCGCCGACGGCACCGACGACGCCCACGCCCGCCTGGGCCGCGTGCTGCGCAACGACCCGGCAACCGGTGTCATGCGCCACGCCGATGCAGGCTACGAGATCGCTAAAGAGAGCGCCCGCGAGCACGGCCTCGACCTGCCGATGCTGGACAAATAACAGGAGATTTACTGATGACCCATCTCGAGATTCAACCCGGCAAGATGACGCTGGCTCAGGTGCGCTGCGTCTTTGAGGGGCATGTGCCGGTCAGGCTCTCGGAAAGCGCCAACGCCGATATCCATAAAAGCGTGGATTGTGTTAACCGGGTGGTCGCTGAGAACCGGACTGTCTACGGCATCAATACGGGCTTTGGACTGTTGGCCCAGACCCGTATTGCCAACGAGGATCTTGAGGCGCTGCAGCGCTCGCTGGTACTTTCCCACGCCACCGGTGTCGGCGCGCCAATGGACGACGCCCTGGTGCGACTGATCATGGTGCTCAAGGTCAATAGCCTGGCCCGCGGCTATTCTGGTATCCGTCGCGAAGTACTTGATGCCCTCATTGCACTCATCAACGCTGAAGTTTATCCACATATTCCGTTGAAGGGCTCAGTAGGCGCCTCTGGGTCCTGGCGCCGTTGGCGCACATGAGTGTCGTACTACTCGGCGAAGGCAAGGCGCGCTATCGGGGGGAGTGGCTCTCCGCCAAGGAGGCGCTGAAGGTGGCAGGGCTAGCCCCGATGGAGCTGGCACCCAAGGAAGGTCTGGCGCTGCTCAACGGTACCCAGGTTTCCACCGCCTATGCGCTGCGCGGCTTGTTCGATGCCGAGGATTTGTTCGCTGCGGCTACTACTACTGTGTCATAAATAGATATGTTATCAATACGTATTGTGTCATCTGTATAGCGATTTCGCATGATGGTTAACGACGCACTTCACGACCGCTTCGAGACGTATCTTGATGAGTTAGCCCCTCGGCTAGGCCATGCTGATCGGGTACAGGGGTTCCAGAATTACTGCCGTGGTTTGATGCTGCCGCTGGAACGTAAGAGTATCGAGCCCATCGCCGCTAGTGTCGATCCAAATAACGTTCAGGCCTGTCATC